>CAZKGY010000015.1:0-16619 GCA_964552305.1 uncultured Comamonadaceae bacterium | reverse complement strand
CCAATCCCAACCGGACCAGTACCATTACGTCGACCAGTACAGCAACGACGCCAACTGGATGGCGCATTACAACCACACTGGCGTGGAGTTGTGGGAGGAAACCCACCACCGCATCACGCATTTCGTGGCAGGACTCGGCACCACCGGAACCTTCACGGGCACCGGTCGTCGCCTGAAAGAATTCAACGAGGATATTCAACTCGTGGCACTCCAACCCGAGACGGCGCTTCACGGCTTGGAAGGTTGGAAACACCTTGAAACGGCGCGGGTGCCCAAGATTTTTGACGCCACGGTGCCCGACGAAACGAGGTTGGTGACCACCGAAGCGAGCTACACCATGCTCAAGCGCGCGGCGAAGGAAGAGGGATTGCTCATCAGTCCCTCGGCGGCAGCCAACTTGGCGGGTGCCGTGCAGTTGGCCGAAGAACTGGAAGAAGGGGTGATCGTCACGGTGTTGGCCGACGACGCCACCAAGTACAGCGAAGTCATCGAACGCCTGTTGCCATGAATTTCCTGCCACTTGACATCGACCCCAAGGCTATGAAGGCAATGACGGACCACGCCGAAACTGCCTTTCCCAACGAATGCTGCGGATTCTTCTATGGCTCAGAAGACGGAAAGGTTCGCACGGTGACAGAATCGACAGAAGTCGTCAACAGCAAGGAAGGAGACCAGCGTCGCCGCTTTGCGATTTCCGACAAAGACTACCTCCACGCCGAGCGACATGCGGCGAGGGAAGGTTTGACGCTTTTGGGCGTGTACCACAGCCACCCGCTCCACCCGGCCATTCCGAGCGAGCACGATCTGGCTGTCGCCCTCCCCTATTTCAGCTACGTCATCGTGAGCGTGCAGCCGGAAGGCACCGCCCATGTACGAAGCTGGCAACTGAACGAAGACCGTCAATTTGCGGAAGAGTCCATCGTGGCCCTTCCCGACGCCTGGCGCGCCTCCTAACCATCAACAAACAACAACATCACAACATTCTTGACATGGCTCAATTGATCATCCCCACGCCGTTGCGCAAATTCACCGACGGACAAGGCATCTTCACCGAAGAAGCTGCCACCGTGAAAGACCTTCTCGCGGCACTCGCGTCGCAGCATCCCGGCCTCAAACCGCATTTGTTTGAAGACTCGGGCAGCCTTCGAAGCTTCATCCGCATTTACGTCGGAGACGAAGACATCCACGCCTTGCAAGGCGAAGACACCGCCCTTCAATCGAACGACGAAGTGAGCATCATTCCCGCCATTGCCGGAGGCGTTTGAGCTGCCTGAGATTTTGACCACCATGGAACAGATTCAATTCAGCAAGGAGGAGCTCGAGCGCTACAGCCGGCACCTCATCATCCCGGAATTCAACATCGAAGGCCAGCGCAAGCTGAAAGGCTCCAGCGTGCTTGTCATTGGGTCGGGCGGCCTTGGGTCTCCCCTTTTGTTGTACCTCGCCGCGGCAGGCGTGGGTCGCATCGGCATCGTGGACTTTGACACCGTGGACGCGAGCAACCTGCAACGCCAAGTGTTGTTCGGCATCCAGTCGGTGGGTGCGCCCAAGGCGGAAGCGGCGAAAGACCGTTTGGCTTCGCTCAATCCCCACATCACCATCGAGGTTCACAACACCAAATTCACGAGCGCCAACGCCCGTGAACTGGTGAAGCAATACGACGTGGTGGCCGACGGGACCGACAACTTTCCCACGCGCTACCTCGTGAACGACGCATGCGTGCTCGAAGGGAAGGTGAACGTGTACGCCAGCATTTACCGCTTTGAAGGCCAGGCCTCCGTGTTCAACGAATTGTTGCCGGACGGCACCCGTGGGCCGAACTACCGTGACCTTTTCCCAAGTCCTCCACCCCCAGGCCTGGTGCCCAGTTGTGCCGAGGGGGGCGTCATCGGGGTGTTGCCCGGCATTTTGGGCTCCTTGCAAGCGCTCGAAGTCATCAAGGTCATCACTGGAGTGGGTGACACCTTGAGTGGGCGGTTGTTCTTGTTTGACGCGACGGGATTCACCACGAGAACGATGAAGGTTCGGAAGGACCCTCGCAACCCCTTGAACGGAGAAAACCCAACGCAAACGGAACTGATCGACTACGACCAGTTCTGTGGCATCGGGGTGCCTGCGGCACAAGAACGAGAAGTGGCGGCCATTGACGTCCAAGAATTGCAGGCGTGGCGAGCCAGTGGGAAGCCACACGTGCTGGTCGACGTTCGAGAACCCTACGAATATGGCATTGCGGAAATGGGTGGAGACCTCATACCGCTTGCCACGGTGCTCGAAAGCACCTCACGCATCCCCAAGGACGTGCCCGTCGTGGTCCAATGTCGATCCGGGGCACGCAGCGCCAAGGCCATTCGACAGCTGGAGGATGCCCATGGATACACCAACTTGGTCAACCTGTCAGGAGGCATCCTGGCATGGCAAGAACACATTGATCCTTCGCTGGCCAGGTATTGACAAGCATGGAAAAAGAATGAAGAAGAGGGTGCTGGCCTCTGAGGGTTTTGGTGGGTCAGCACAATTTGGTTGAAGAAAAACGGGGCTCCCAGTTGGGGGCCCCGTTGTTCGTTGTGCCTGAGTGTTTGTCACAAACCGAGCAACACCTCCGTCGGCTCCTTGCCACCAAAGAGCATGCGCTCAGGGTTCTCAATCATTTCCTTGATCATGTACAAGAACCCTACGCTTTCCTTTCCGTCCACGATACGGTGGTCGTAGCTCAACGCCACGTACATGATGGGGCGAATTTCCACTTTGCCGTCGACAGCCACAGGGCGCTCGACAATGTTGTGCATGCCCAGAATGGCGCTTTGCGGTGGGTTGATGATCGGCGTGGACAGCATCGAACCAAACACCCCGCCATTGGTGATGGTGAAGGTTCCGCCCTGCATCTCGTCGACCGTCAATTCGCCGTCCCTTGCCCGGATCGCCAAGCGCTTGATCTCGGCTTCAATCTCCGCGAGGCTCATGGTTTCCGCGTTGCGAACGACAGGCACCATCAATCCTTTGGGGGAACTGACGGCGATGCAGACGTCTGCGTAATCGTGGTAAATGAGCTCCTTGCCATCGATTTGGGCATTGATGGCAGGGAATTCCGCCAGCGCCGTGGTCACCGCCTTGGTGAAGAAGCCCATGAATCCGAGACCCACACCAAACTGCTCGCGGAATGCGTCCTTGTGCTTTTTGCGCAGGTCCATCACCGGCTTCATGTCCACCTCGTTGAAGGTGGTCAGCATGGCGGTTTCGTTTTTCACGGAGACCAAACGCTCCGCCACCTTGCGACGCAGCATGCTCATCTTTTCCCGGCGCGTTTCGCGGCTTCCTGCCCATCCTGAACGCACGTTGCTGGCGTCGAATCCAGCCGCCAACGCGGCCAACACGTCTTGCTTCAGCACGCGGCCGTCGCGGCCCGTTCCTTGGATGGACCCCGTTGGAAGGCCAGCGTCCGCCATGGCCTTGCGTGCCGCCGGCGACGCATGGCCGGCCACGTGGGCGTTGGCAGGTGCTCCCTGAGGGGCCGGTGCCGCAGGGGCTGGCGAAGGAGCTGGCGCAGGAGCTGGAGTTGGGGTAGCTGCAGGGGCAGCCTCGGGCTTGGGCGCGGGAGCCGCAGCGCCTGCGGGACGCTCGGCGTCTGTGTCAATCAAACAACACACGTCGCCGACAGCCACGGCGTCGCCTTCCTCTGCCTTCAACGTGATGACGCCTGCAGCCTCTGCCGGCAATTCGAGGGTCGCCTTGTCTGAGTCCACCTCAGCAATGGCTTGGTCTTTCTCAACGTAGTCGCCGTCCGACACCAGCCACGTGGCGATTTCCACTTCGGAGATGCTCTCTCCAGGGCTGGGGACTTTCATTTCTAGAATCGGCATGATCGTGTCGTTGGTGGGTCTGATTCAGGTCAAAATTTTGCCATGGCCACGACTTCCTCGAGCAAGGCGTCGTGGCGTTGTTGGTGAACCGCTGGCGATCCAGAGGCTGGGCTGGCGCTCGCGCTTCGTCCGACGTATTGGAGGTCGCCCAGGCCGTGCATCGACATGTGTTCGTTCATGAAGGTCCAGCCGCCCATGTTGCGAGGCTCCTCTTGAAGCCACACGAGTGTCGCGTTTTTGGCTTGTCGTTTCAACGCCTTGGCCACCGCATCCGCGGGGAACGGGTGGAGTTGCTCGACGCGAACGACGGCCAGGTTCTTGGGCACGCGGTCCTCGAATTTCTCGAGCAAATCGTAGTACACCTTGCCGGAGCACAACACCACGGTGTCTGCCCCCTTGGTGCCGTGCACGTCGTCGATCACCTCCTGGAATCCGCCTTTGGCGAAATCTGCCATGGAGGAGACGGCCTTGGGGTAACGGAGCAACTTCTTGGGGGTGAAGACCACCAATGGCTTGCGGAATGGACGGTGCACCTGACGGCGCAACACGTGGAACATGTTGGCTGGCGTGGTGCAGTTGGCCACGATGATGTTGTCTCCTGAGCCGAGCTGCAAAAAGCGCTCCATGCGGCCGCTGCTGTGTTCGGAGCCCATGCCTTCGTAGCCATGGGGGAGCAAAAGCGTGAGGCCATTCATCGTTCGCCACTTGTCCTCCCCTGCACTCAGGAACTGGTCCCACATGATTTGGGCGCCGTTGTTGAAGTCCCCAAACTGCGCTTCCCAGATGGTCAGACCATTCGGGTTGGCGAAGGCGTATCCATACTCAAAGCCGCTCACGGCATACTCCGACAGGTGGCTGTTGTAGACCGCCATGCGGGACTGTCCCTTCTTGAATTCGTTGAGCAGGATCCACTCCTCCTCGGCGTCCTCCGTTTTCAAGACTGCGTGGCGGTGCGAGAACGTGCCTCGTTCCACGTCTTGGCCACTCAATCGGACCGCGTGGCCTTCCACGAGGAGCGTGGCGTAGGCGAGCATTTCCCCCATGGCCCAGTCGAACTGGTCGCGCTCGACCATGCCGAGGCGGTCGTTCATCAACTTCTTCACCTTGCGGAAGAACTTGGGCCCTTCGGGCAAGGTGTTCATCGCCACGGCCAAGTCGGTGAGCTTCTTTTGGGCCACGCCGGTGGCAGGAGACGTGGTCAATTCGTCCTCTTTGGCGGGCCTGTAGCCCTCCCAAAGTTCGCTGAGGAAGTCGTCAACCACGGACAGCTCCATGGTTTTGGCCTCCTCAAACCCTGCTTCCATGTTGCCCAACAATTTCCCTTTCATTGCTTCAGCCTCTTCGGCGGTCACCGAGCCATCGGAAAGCAACCGTTGGAGGTAGATGTCTCGCGGGGAGCTGTGCGCGGCAATGGCTTTGTACAACTTGGGCTGGGTGAATTTGGGCTCATCCCCCTCGTTGTGCCCGTATTTGCGGTAACCCAGCAAATCAATGAATACGTCGCGATGGAAGGTTTGCCTGTATTCCAAGGCGATGTTCATCACCTGGACGACCGCCTCCACGTCGTCGGCGTTCACGTGGAAGACCAGCGACTTCGTGACTTTTGCCACGTCGGTGCAGTAGGTCGAAGTGCGCGCGTCGAGGTAGTTGGTGGTGAAGCCCACCTGGTTGTTCACGACGATGTGCACGGTTCCTCCCGTGCGGTAGCCGTCGAGGCCGGCCATTTGGGCCACTTCGTACACCACTCCTTGTCCAGCAATGGCCGCGTCGCCATGGATCAAAATTGGGAGCACGCTTGCTTCGTCTCCGTCCCTCGCGTCGATGCGGGCACGGGCAATGCCCTCCACCACGGGATCCACTGCTTCCAAATGCGAAGGGTTCGGCGCCAGGGTGATGGTCACTTCTTCGCCCGTGTCGGCCACTTGCTTGCGCGAGTAGCCGAGGTGGTACTTGACGTCTCCGTCGAACAAGCCGTCGCCGTCGTAGGCTTTGCCCTCGAATTCGCACAGAATGTTGGCGTAGGGCTTGCCCAAAATGTGGGCCAGCGTGCTCAGACGGCCGCGATGCGCCATGCCGATGACCACTTCGCGTACGCCGCGGGTCGTCCCCGTTTCAATCAAGGCATCGAGGGCTGGGATGAGGCTTTCTCCCCCTTCGAGGCTGAAGCGTTTTTGGCCCACGAACTTCTTCTGGAGAAACTCCTCGAACAGGGTGGCCTGGCTGATCTTCTTCAGCACGTGCTTTCGGCCCTCCGCGTCCAGCCGTGGACGGTTCGCCAGTTCGATGTGCTCACGAATCCACTTGAGCCGCTCCGGCTCAGGGATGTACATGTACTCGATGCCGATCGAGTGGCAGTACGTGGACTCCAAATGGGCGACAATGTCTCGAAGCTTGGCCGCGCCAATGCCCACCTCGTTGCCTGCTTGAAAGACCGTGTCGAGGTCTGCCTCGGACAAGTCGAAATGCTCGAGCGCCAAGGTCGGCGTGTAGGTTCGACGCTCGCGAACGGGGTTGGTCTGGGTGAACAGGTGACCCCGCGTCCGGTACCCATGGATCAGGTCGAGGACCTTGAATTCCTTCAGCGTGGCGGGGGACGCGGCGTCCTCGCCGTATTGGGCGCGACTCAGGTCAAACCCTGCAAAAAAAAGTCGCCACGTGCGGTCCACCGATTCGGGGTCCGCCAGGTAGCGAGCGTAGAGTGCTTCGAGCGCGCCAGGTTCGGCGTTGCTCAGGAATGAAAGTGGGTCCATGAGGACAAGGGGCATTTAGCGCCCCCAAAGATAAGACCGTCCGGGGGGACCCCCAAGGAAAGGTCGGGGAATCAGTGGCTTCGCGAAATCACGTGCTTCGCCAGGCCAGCGAACCATTCCGCCGTCTCGGGCGTCAGGCCCAAAGCATCCAACGCGGCCATCGCTTCGTTCACGTGGTCCGCCATCCTTCGCTGCGCCTCTTGGTCGGCGCCTGCCGCCACCATGGCCGCGCGAACCGCCGCCACTTTGGCCTCCCCTTGGTCCGTGCCTGACGCCGGGGTCAAGCCCACCCATGGCTCAAGGGCTTTCCGCCCTTCCTCGCTTGCCTGCGTGGTCAACCAAAGCAAGGTCTTCTTGTCGGCGAGGATGTCTCCTCCCACTTGCTTGCCTGTGGCACCGCTTGCGCCAAAGGTGTCGAGGTAGTCGTCTTGAATTTGGAAGGCCAATCCCACGTTCAGACCGTATCGATACCATGCCTCCACCCTCGCTTGGCTTGCCCCGGCGGAGCGTGCACCCATGGCCGCCGAAGCCGCGAGAAGAACCGACGTTTTGAGTCGAATCATGCCCACGTATTCCTCGACCGTCACGTCGTCACGCGTTTCAAACGCCATGTCGCTTTGTTGGCCTTCGCATACCTCTCGGGCCGTGACGTTGAACATGCGTAGCACGTCGGCCAGTGCCTCGGCGGGGGCGCCTTCGAGCGCCATCAGCGCCAGGGTATACATCACGTCTCCAGACAAAATGGCCGCATTCTCGGACCACTTCATGTGCACGGTGGGGCGACCACGGCGCAACGGGGCCTCGTCCATGATGTCGTCGTGCATCAGCGTGAAGTTGTGGAACAACTCCACGGCCATGGCGGCCGGCATGGCGTGGTCCATGGAGCCACCCTCGGCTTCGCATGCCGCCAAAGCCAGCACGGGCCGGATGCGCTTGCCCCCCAACGACATCAGGTAGTGAATCGGGTCGTACAGCGCGTCCGCCGAACCCACTGGGTGGGCATCAAGGAATGCATTCAAAGACGCTTCGAGGGCATCGCGCCAGCGCGCTTCAGAAGGGTGGACACTCATGGGGATGAAAAGTCAAATGACGGACGAATTGTTCGGGCGTGGTGCTCATCGCCCACGGCGCAGCTGGTCCAAGAGATAGGTTCCGTAGCCGCTCTTCACCAGTGGTTGGGCAAGCGCTTCCAAGGCGCTGTCGTCGATGAACCCCATGCGCCAGGCAATCTCCTCGAGGCATCCAATCTTCAGCCCTTGCCGTTCTTCGATGACTTGCACGAACTGAGACGCTTGCATCAACGACGCATGGGTGCCGGTGTCAAGCCATGCCATGCCCCGGTCCAACACCCCCACGTGAAGGGCTCCTGCGTCGAGGTACGCCTTGTTGACGTCGGTGATTTCGTATTCACCGCGTGCGCTCGGCTTGAGGTTGGCGGCGATGTCCAGGACCTGGTTGTCGTAGAAGTACAAACCGGGGACCGCGTAGTTGGATTTGGGTTGCGCGGGCTTCTCTTCGATGCTCTTCACCCGCCCGTCCTGGTCAAAGTCCACCACGCCATACCGCTCGGGATCGCTGACGCAATAAGCGAACACCGTGGCGCCATCTGGGTCGGTGTGTTGACGCAAGGTGCGGCCAAAGCTTCGTCCGTAGAAAATGTTGTCGCCAAGCACAAGGGCGACCTTGTCTTGCCCCACAAACTCGCGGCCAATGACGAAGGCCTGGGCCAACCCGTTGGGCTCCTCCTGAACCGCGTACGAAAACGAGCAACCGAGGCTGGACCCATCGCCCAACAGCCGCTGAAAGGCCTCCGAATCCTCGGGGGTGGTGATGATCAAGATGTCGCGAATTCCCGCAATCATCAAGGTAGACAAGGGATGGTAGATCATCGGCTTGTCGTAAATCGGCATGAGTTGCTTGCTTACAGCCTTCGTCAAAGGCCAAAGCCTGGTGCCACTCCCTCCTGCCAGTACGATTCCTTTCATGCGTTGAAGATGGGCATCAATTCCTGTTTTCACCAAATCGACGCGTCAGGAGGGCGCGTCGTCACGGTTGAGCCCCGAATGGCGTTCCTCTCCCTTGCCTGGGCTGGTGCCCGACTTCACTTGAAGGCCCTCCAACGCCATGTCGTCCTCTTCGTCCAGGATTTGGATGAACGGTTCGCCAAAGGTTTTCGTGGTCACGTACTGGGCGAAGCTCATGAGCAACGAGGGCAACAACATGAGGTTTGTGAACATGGCCACAAGCAAGGTGACGCTGACGAGGAGACCCAAGGAACGGGTGCCGTCGAATTCGCTGATCGAGAACATCATGAAGCCAAAAAACAGCACGATGGACGTGTACATCATGCTCACCCCGGTCTCCTTGACTGCGGCGAGGACCGCCGCTCGAATGTTCCAGCCGTTCCCTCGCAACTCTTGGCGGTATTTGGCCAAGAAATGGATGGTGTCGTCCACCGAAATCCCAAAGGCCACGGAGAACACCAAGATGGTGGAGGGTTTGATGGCAATGCCTGTCCAACCCATGACGCCGGCGGTGAACAGCAAGGGAAGCAGGTTCGGGATCAAGGCGATGCCGACCATTCGAGCGCTTTGGAACAGCATCGCCATGACGATCGCGATGACCAGAATGGCCAAGGCCATGGAGATGGCGAGGTTCTTGACCAAATAGTGGGTGCCCTCCAAAAACACGATGCTCGTGCCCGTCACCGTCAAATCGAACGAGGCGGGCGGGAAGATGCTGTCGATTCTGGGCTGAAGCTCGTCCATCAAGACGTCCATTTCGAGGGTGCCCACGTCGGCCATTTGGGCGGAGACCCGGGTCACCGATCGGGTGGAATCCACGAAGCTCTTGGTCACCGAAGACGCGTCGTCGTTGCCCGAAGCCTCCTGTTCGCTGCTTCGGAAGTACGGCCCCATGAAGGAACGCTCCTGCCGACTTGGAAGGCGGTAACGGTCAGGGTCGCCACCATAAAACGCCTGCACGCCGAATTTGACCGCATCCACGGCACTCAAGCTCCTCGAGAATTGCGGGTACTCGGCCAACAGCTTTTGGAACTTTTCGATGCGCTTTAGGTTGCCGGGGCTCAAGATTTGGCCTGGCCGGTGGCCATCGATCAACACCTCGAAAGGCATGACACCCCGAAACCTCGCTTCAATCCAGGACAAGTCGGTCAACACCCGGTCTTCGTCCGGCAAGTCGTCGACGATGTTGCCGGTGGTCTTCATTTGGACCATGCCCAAGGCACTGACCAAGACGACCAGCGTTGCCGCCAGGTACACCACCTTGCGACGGGTCTGCACAGCCCGGACAAACACGCCCACCACGTTGAACACCCAAACCCGGTCCAGGTGGCTCAAGTGGCGTTCGCGCGGCTCGGGCAACCACGTGAACAGGGCAGGAATCAACACGATGCTGACGCAAAACGCGAGCATGATGCTCAGCGATGCGACCACCCCGAATTCAATGAGGATGGGGCTGTGGGTGAAGATGAAGGTCGCAAACCCAAACGCCGTGGTCGCGTTGGTCAACAGCGTCGCGTTCCCCACCTTGGTCACCATGCGTTGCAGCGCCATCATTTTGTTGCCATGACGCTTGAACTCTGCCTGGTATTTGTTCACCAGGTAGATGCAATTGGGCACCCCGATGACAATCATCAGCGGGGGAATCAAGGACATCAGCAGGGTGATTTTGTAGTCCAAAAGCGACATGGTACCCAACGACCACACGACGCCCACGGTCACCACCATCAGGCATACGGTGACCACGGCCATGTTGCGGAAGAAGAGGAACAACAGCAGTGCAGTCACCACCAACGCCGCGCCCACGAAATACCCGAGCTCTCCTTTCACCTTGTTGGCCATGGAAATCCGGATGAACGGCAGGCCGCTCAAGTAGGTGGCAACGCCGTGCTTGGCAGTCCAAGCGTCGGTGAGTGCCACGATGTCTTCCACGATGGTGCCCCGCTGCGCGGAGTTGAGCATGGCGTGGTCAAACACCACCATCATCAACGTGGCATCGTTGTCCTCGTTGAACAGAAGTCCCTCGTAGAATGGCAGGGAACGAACCGCCTCAACCACTTCCTTGGCGCGGGCGTCGGTCAGCGAATCCAAGCCCTCGCCCAACAGGTCTGGGGCCACGGGCGACAACAGGAAACGCTTCTCGGTGGGGTGCTTTTCCACCTTGAACGCATTGGGGAAGGCGAACACGGAATCGATGATGGCCTTGGGTTGGCCGTCCACCTGCACGCGGAGCGCTCGAATGTCCTCCGCGAGCTGGTGCCACGCCAACAACCCTTCCGCCGTGTGCAACCGATCGTCCTCCACCCCGATCAGCATCACGTTGCCCTCCGCCCCGAAGGACTCGAGGAAGCGGGCATGGGCCACTTCCACCGGATCGTCAGGCGGGAGGATGCCCCCGTGCTTGTACTGCATTTCCAGCTTGGGGATTTGCAACCCCATGAAGACCGTGGCCGCACCCAAGGCCAAAACCAAGGGGAGCCTGTTGCGAATCAGAAGGGAAGCAATTCGAAGCCACATGCGCGGGTGCAAAGAAACGACAAGCGAGGGCGCATACCCCTACGCGAGCCCTACCTTTGTGCCCCATGGAAACCTACGACGTCGTTGTCATCGGAAGCGGACCTGGCGGATACGTGGCCGCCATCCGCAGCGCCCAACTGGGCATGCGCACTGCACTCATCGAAAAGTACCCCACCCTCGGTGGGACGTGCTTGAACGTGGGATGCATCCCCTCCAAAGCCCTGTTGGACAGCTCCGAGCACTTTCACCAAGCCCAAGAACAATTTGCCGCGCACGGCATCGGCGTGGGTGAGTTGTCCCTCGATTTCCCCCAAATGATCGCCCGGAAAGGCGAGGTCGTTTCCCAAACGACGGAGGGAATCAACTTCTTGATGAAGAAGAACAACATCGACGTTCACCATGGCGTCGGATCGTTTGTGGATGCCCACACCATCGCCGTGACCCCGGACAAAGGCGACGCCACGCAGATTGGCGCCAAGCACGTCGTGGTGGCCACGGGTTCCAAGCCGAGCACCTTGCCTTTCTTGACGATTGACAAGAAGCGCGTCATCACGAGCACGGAGGCGCTCAGCCTGCCGAAGTTGCCGAAGTCCATGGTGGTCATCGGGGGTGGCGTCATCGGGCTGGAGTTGGGGTCTGTCTACGCCCGCCTCGGCACCGAAGTGACGGTGGTGGAGTACGCCGACAGCATCATCCCCACGATGGATCGCGCCATGGGCAAGGAATTGATGCGGTCGATGAAAAAGCTTGGCGTGAAATTTTTGCTGAAGCATGGGGTCAAAGACGTGGCGGCAGCGGGCCGAAGCGTGACGGTCAAGGCCGACACCCCCAAAGGCGAAGAAATCGCGTTGAAGGCGGAATACTGCTTGGTCAGCGTGGGACGCAAACCGTACACGGAAGGGCTCAACCTGGAGGCCGCTGGCCTGTCCACCGACGAACGCGGCCGCGTGGCCGTCGATGCCCACTTGCGCACGTCCGTTCCCCACATCTACGCCATCGGCGACGTGGTCCGTGGCGCCATGCTCGCCCACAAGGCTGAGGAAGAAGGGGTTTTTGCGGTGGAATCCATCGCGGGTCAGCATCCGCACATCGATTACAACCTGATCCCCAACGTGGTCTACACCTGGCCTGAGGTGGCAGGTGTGGGCGCCACGGAGGAACAGCTCAAGTCGGACGGCGTGCCCTACAAGAGCGGGGCGTTCCCGTTCAAGGCGAGTGGGCGCGCGCGTGCCAGCATGGACACCGACGGCCTCGTCAAGGTCCTTGCCCACGGCGAGACCGACGAAATCCTCGGGGTTCACATGTGCGGACCTCGTGCGGCCGACATGATCGCTGAGGCGGTCGTGGCCATGGAATTTAGGGCCAGCGCCGAGGACATCGCACGCATGAGCCACGCCCACCCCACCTTCACGGAAGCCATCAAAGAAGCGGCGCTTGCCGCCACCGAAGACCGGGCATTGCACATTTGACGCACTCGAGTGTTCCCTCTTCATGAAAACGTGCATCCTCCTGGTCAACTTGGGCACCCCCGATGCGCCTACGCCAGGCGCGGTGGGTCGCTACTTGCGTGAATTTTTGGGCGACGGCCGCGTGATTGACTTCCCTTGGCTGCCACGAAAGCTGTTGGTCAACGGCATCATCGCACCCATCCGCCGTTTCAAAAGCGCCAAGGAATACCAAAAGGTTTGGACCCCGGAAGGATCGCCTTTGCTGCTTTACGGAGAAGCCCTGCAAGCCCAACTTCAAGCGCGGTTGTCGACGGAAGACGCCACCCGTGACTTTGGCGGAGAGGTGACCGTGGAGTTGGCCATGCGCTACCAACATCCCTCCATGGACATGGTGCTCGCCCGGATCGAGAAGGCCCGTTACGACCGGATTTGCATCCTCCCTCTCTACGCCCAATATGCCTCAGCGACCACAGGGAGCACGTTGGAAAAGGCCTTCAACATCATGGCCAAATGGTACGTCATCCCCGACGTGGTCGCCATCAGCCAGTATTGGGATTTCCCCGGCTACTTGAACGGCTTCGTGGAGCAAGCACGCTCGATGGACCCCAAAGCCTACGACCACGTGCTGTTCAGTTACCATGGCTTGCCGGAACGGCAAGTGGACAAGGTGTACGAGGACCGAAAGTGCGCGAATCACCGCTGCGAAACAGAAATCAACGAGGAGAACAAGCAATGCTACAAGGCGACGTGCTTTGCCACGTCCAGGGCGCTCGCTTCCCAACTGGGTCTGTCCGAAGACGCGTACACGGTGTGCTTCCAAAGCCGGCTCGACCGCAAGTGGCTCAAACCCTTCAGCGACGAGGTCATCGTCGACCTGGCGAAGCAAGGGCACAAGAAACTGCTCGTGTTCAGCCCGGCATTCGTGGCCGATTGCCTCGAAACGTTGATTGAAATCGGCGAAGAATACCAGGAGCTTTTCGAAGAACACGGCGGGGAAACGGTCACGTTGGTGCCCAGCTTGAACGACCACCCTTTGTGGGTCGAAGGGTTGGATGCGCTCATCCGCCAACGCATGGGCGTGGCCCCCTTGAAGGAAGTTGCCTCGTAGGGTTCGGACATCCTACCTTCCCCCCATGGCGCCGTCGACGAACACCAGGCCTTTGCCTGACCTGCGTGTGCTCCTTGCAGGGCACCAAGACGCATGCCTGCTTTGGGACGAACGCATGACCCAACACGCCTTCCTGGCCGTGGGGTCTGTCAGGTCGTTGACGGTGCATCAGCCCTTGAAGGGTGACTGGCAGGCGTGGGACGCCTTCATGCGAGAGACCCAATCCCGAAAAGCCTGGGCCTTTGGTTGGATTGGGTACGACGCCCACCACACCCTGGCAGGCCACGACGATGCCGGCTTGGCACCCCTGCCGTCGCCGTCGCCCGAGTTCCCTGTCATGCACTGGAACGAGCCCGAAGTGGTGGTGGCCTGGAAGCCCGGCTCCGACACGCCAGAGGTGATTCATGGCCCCACGCCCGATTGGTTGGACGGGCTCCGTCCGTCGAAAGGCTCCACCGAGGTTCCTCAGGCCGTGCCGGCCGCCGTCCCCCTCACCCCACTGTGGACCCGGGACGAGTACCTCGAGCGATTCGAGGCGGTCCATCGGGCGTTGCGACGTGGGGACTTGTACGAAATGAACCTGTGCATGCCGTGGCGAGGGGATGCCCCCGGGGCCGATGCTTGGGACTTGTTCCGTCGTTTGGCCCACACGACGCGTGCCCCACATTCTGCATTCATCCAAAAGGGCAACTTGCGCATCCACAGCGCAAGCCCTGAGCGGTTTTTGCAAAAGCAAGGTGCCCGATTGACGAGCCAACCGATCAAGGGCACCATCCGCCGCGGGGCCAGCGAGGAAGAAGACCAGCGCCTCCGAGACACGCTTGCCAACGACGAAAAAGAACGTGCCGAAAACGTCATGATTGTGGACCTGGTCCGCAACGACCTCAGCCGTGTGGCCAATCCCGCCAGCGTGCACGTGGATGAATTGTTTGGGGTGCATTCGTTCGCGACGGTCCACCAGCTCATCAGTACCGTGTCCTGCGAACTGCGGGACGACGCTTCCTTGCTTGACATCATGCGCGCCACCTTCCCCATGGGTTCCATGACCGGCGCCCCCAAAGAGAGCGCCGTCAAGCACATCGCGGCGTTGGAAGGCCAGGGACGGGGCATTTACAGCGGATGCCTCGGGTACCAAACGCCTGAAGGAGACTTTGACCTGAACGTGGTGATTCGCACCATGCTGCAAGACCAATCCAGCGGCGCCATCCACGCCACCGTGGGCGGGGCGATCACCCTGTTGGCCGACGGCAACCAAGAACACGAAGAATGCCTGTTGAAGGCCCGAGCCCTTCGAGAATGCTTGCGCCATGAAGGCTGACTGCCAAACAGCCGTGCGCGAGGCACTGGACAAGGCAGGCCTCGGGGCATCAGACCTTCTGGTCGTCGGCGCCAGCGGCGGGTGCGACTCCATGACGTTGCTTCACCTGCTTCACGTCCTCGGGCAGCCAATGGTGGTGGCCCACGCCAACTACGGCAAACGCGGCGCCGACAGCGACGCGGATGAAGCGCTCGTTCGCAACTGGTGCGAGGCCAGGGATGTCCCCTTTGCCTCCCGCACCTTCCACGTGGCACCCGGTGAAGGACAGGGGTTTCAAGGGGAAGCACGCAAGGCACGCCACGAATGGTTCACGGAACTCATGGCCAAGCACAATGCGGCAGCGGTGGCCACCGGCCACCACGGAGACGACCAGGCAGAAACCTTCTTGCTGCATGCCATTCGGGGACTTGACCCCAATGGCCTCTGCGCCATGACGTTGCGGGATGGCCACGTGGTTCGGCCGCTTTGGGGCCTGACAAGGGCCGACATCGAGTCTTGCGCAAAGGCCCACGACTGGACCTGGCGGGAAGACCAATCCAACGCGGAACTGGTTCATTTGAGGAACCAAATTCGCCACAAGGTGATGCCCCTTCTGGAGTCAATCCAGCCAGGCACGGCCGGGCACATCCGTCGCCTGACCCAACGCATGGACGAATGGAGGCAAGCCCTCGATCCCGTGGTGACCGAAGCCAGAAGGTCCGCAGAATCCGCACCGATGCATTGGTCCGTGGACCTGTTGAACACCCAGCCCGCTGCAAAAATCGCCTACCGCGAGGCCTTGAAGGCACAAGGCTGGAGCGATGGCGCCGTGGAAGCATCCTTGGGGTTGTTGGACAAGCAGGTCGGGGCCCAAACGCCGTTTGGATCCTCCACCATGGTCCGTGAACGAGACGCCTTGGTTCTCGTGGAGGAGCGCACCGACACAGGAGATGCGGTTGTTTCGCGGTCAAGCCCTGAAGGCGCGCTGGGGCCCGTTGCGTGGTCGGCGTCTCCCTTGCCCAAGGACGTCACGGCCATGGGCCTGAACGAGTGTTGGGTGCCCATGGAATGGCTGCCCGTCACGCTGAGGCCTTGGGAGCCTGGCGACCGCATTCAGCCCCTGGGGATGGCCGGTCACAGCAACGTCAGCGACGTGTTGACTCAAGCCAAGGTGGCCCATCGACATCGACAAGCACAGTTGGTGCTGGTGCGTGGCAACGACGTGTTGTGGGTGCCAGGACTCAAGCGCTCAGAACGCGCCAAGTTGTCCCCTTCGGCCCTTTCTGAAGGCATTCATTTTCGATCCATCGACCCATGAACCCGAAGCAATTGGAAGGGGCACAGCGAGAGGTTGCGCTCAAAGGATACTTGGTGCTGGCCGGCTTGTTCGTGGCGAGCCTCGTCGCCTGCAACTTGATTTTTCGCAAGTTCTTCGCGTGGGAGTTCATGGGGTACGAGTTCCAGCAAAGCGTGGGCTTGCTCCCCTATCCACTGACCTTTTTGGTGACGGACCTGATCAGCGAGATTTACGGCAAGAGAAGGGCCAACCACGTCGTGGTGGCGGGCCTCGTGGCGTCGGTGGCCACGCTCGGCATGGTGACGTTGGCGGGGGCCGTCCCCG
>CAZKGY010000014.1:0-16793 GCA_964552305.1 uncultured Comamonadaceae bacterium | reverse complement strand
CTGTCAATGGAAGTGCCAAGCCACTACCAAGAACACCCCCTGTTCTCGGGCAGCCTCATTCCCCCGAACCATGAAGTGGAATTGGATTGCATGGGTCATGATTGGGTGCGCAGGGTGCGCATCCACTTCCCAGCCGGAGGTGCCGTTGAAACGGTCACCCAACTTCATTCTCATGCTCGTGGATGACCAGGCATGGAATGGGACTTCGGTAGAGATGTTGCCAGGCATGGCCGAGTCGGCAAGCGATTTCCATCAAACACCATATCTGGATACTTTGGCTTCGTTGGGCATGCGTTTTTCCAATGCGAGGGCGGCGGCACCGGTCTGCGCTCCTTCCCGCTATAGCATACAGTTCGGCAAATCGCCTGCCCGAATGCGCATGATTCGAGTGGGGATGGATGTAGGCCACATACCACATGGCCATTGGTTGAGCATTGCCAAGCTATTGAGAGACCTTGACTCGTCCTACATGGCTGGACACTTTGGCAAATGGGGGATGGGTGCAAGCCCTGAAATGCTCGGTTTTGATGAAAGTGACGGCCCAACAAAAAACTTCGATGGTGGATTTGTCAACGACAAGTCTCAGTGGGAAACCGTCGCAAAAGAGGACCCGAAAAAAATTACCCAAGTGACCCAGCGCGCGACAGCGTTTATCGATTCTTGTGCCAACAATCAGCGCCCATTTTTCTTGCAGGTCTCCCATTATGCCGTCCACAGCAGCATTGAAGCGAAGCAATCGTCTCTCGATACCATGAGACTCCTGCCTTGTGGAAAGCGTCACACGCATCTGGGTTTTGCAGCCATGACGAGAGATTTGGATGAAAGCCTTGGTCATATCATGGGTAAGTTGGATGAGCTGAATTTGACCGACAACACCTACGTGATTTACATGTCTGACAATGGTGGTATCCCGAACATCCCGGGGGCAAAGAAATACACCCAAAGTTTGAATCATCCGCTTCAAAGGGGAAAGTGGGATGCCATGGAAGGGGGAATACGCGTTCCTTTGGTCGTTGTTGGCCCTGGGGTTCCCGCTGGATCTCATTCTGGCTGTTCTGTGTGGGGCGCGGATTTGCTTCCTACCATTGGGGCCTTGGCTGGTAGCATGCACTGTATGCCAGACAGTCTGGATGGAGGCAGCTTTTCAGATGTCTTGCTTCGAGGTGGAGCAGAAGAAATTGATCGCCCTTGCAAGGGCATGGCATTTCACGTGCCCTATCAAAACAAAATTGCTCTGAATCGACCGCATTCTGCATGGATTTCAGGAGGCTACAAATTGTTGTATTTCCACGATGATCAAGAGGTGAGGTTGTTTGCTTTGCAGGAGGACCTTCGAGAACAGCACAATCTGGCGGAAGAACTTCCGGCTCTTGCAAAGAAGATGACTGCAGAATTGCTTGGTTATTTGAGTGAGGTTCGTGCACCTCGATGGCAAAATGGAATCACTTGGAAAAATGCACCGTTCCATACGTTTGAATCTGTTCACCAGTGAACTTGCGAGTCGTTTTGATTTTCACTGGAGGGTTGCTGATCAGCTGCGGCGGGCTTTCGGATGATCCGTCAGAACGGAATCAAGTGAGACCACTCCCGAACCATGCAACCATGGTTTGGGTGGAGGGAGGTTCCTTTGGCATGGGCGCATTCAATGAGGATTTGGAGGCATTGCCTAGAGAAAAACCGAGGCATCGAGTTCAAGTCAGTGGCTTTTACATGGATGCCCACGAGGTAACCAATGCACAATTCGCAGAATTCATTCAGGCCACGGGATATGTCACGGTTGCTGAACGTGTCGTTGAAACGAGTCAAGGTATTTTCGACCCTGGTTCTATGGTGTTTGAGGCACCCGAAGACGTTTTCGACTTGAGAGATCACGGGCAGTGGTGGAGATGGAGGACATCGGCCAATTGGAAGTGCCCTGAGGGAGTAGGCTCTACATGGGAAAATCGCAAGAATCACCCAGTGGTGCATGTGGCATACGAGGATGCTTCGGCCTACGCCAATTGGAGAAATTGCAGACTGCCTACGGAGGCAGAATGGGAATATGCTGCGACAAGCAGAGGAGCGGAAATACGGTTTCCTTGGGGCGATGAGCCCCCGGGCGAAGGAAAAGCCAAGTGCAACATTTGGGAGGGTGTTTTCCCAACCCTCAATCACGCAAGGGATGGATACATTGGAACGGCACCGGCAACAACCTATGAGCCCAATGAACTTGGGTTGTGGGGAATGGGGGGCAATGTTTGGGAATTGTGCGAAGATTGGTACACGCCGACAACCTATGTTTCCGGAGGATGCATGCATGAATGGGTCAATCCGAGAGGACCAGCAAAGTCGTTTGACCCCCTTGAACCAGCTGTCCCCAAGAAGGTCATGCGTGGAGGGTCATTCTTGTGCAACGAGGGGTATTGTTCGAGCTATCGAGTGACAGCACGCATGCCTGTAGCTTATGACACTGGGACGAATCACATAGGGTTTCGATGCGTTCGGTCCTTAGCAGAAACAAAGCGTAGCAAATGATGACTTGTGTGGTGAAATAGCCATGGGTGTTGTGTTTTGGATTAAGTTCGAAGCAGTCATGTCGAGGACTGAAAACAGAGCAACATCTTTTGGACATTTGTCCATGCTCGTGTGCTTGGCCTTGATGGCCGGGAGCGTCCTTCCAACTCATGCTCAACTCGATGCACCGGAAGATTGGGAGGCCAGCGCAGCACCATTGGTTAGAAAGCCTGTTCATGCGGTATCTGCCTCGGGATTTTGCAGGATTTTGGGTTACGTCAGATCTCAAAGCGAGGTTTTTCCAAACAATTCAGGAAAGACACTGGCGGTGCTTGTAGGAGATTTGTATCGCGAGCCCATGTTCCTGACCAGGCTGAAGCTGGTGACCAAGGATGGCGTGCAATATGGCGTTGATTTCATGGGCAATTCACTGTTCAAAGGTCCGGAGGTTGACCCCTCGAGTTTGACTCTGGACTTGGGAATGAACACGTCGCTGAAAATCAAACGAGATTGGGGCAAGGTCAATTTGCGCACGGGTGGTGTGACGTGGTATCGCCAGAGCAGATTGACCGTATGGGGAAACCAGTCGTTCAATCGAATGAGCCTTTTTGACCGAAGGCCTCAGACAGCGGTGAATAGGCGGCCATGGATGCGGTATCAACAATATCTTGATAGAGGCCTTGTCGACATGGGACTTCGCTATGGCAGCAGAGCATTTCAAGGGGCCTTTCTTGGGTTGAGTGATTTGCCATTTGGAATGCAGTTGAAAGGTGTTGTTGGCAAGAGCAACTTCAACAGGGCGTATTTCGAGGGAGGGTCAAACTTCACCTCTAGTTGGCGTGTGGCAAAGTCTGTGAAGTCGCGCGGCAGTATTGCTTACAACTTGTTGGTTTCACAAGGGGCTTTGGATTCGTTGGGACAGGACGTTAGGTCGTATCAGCTTCACACGTTGGAGTCCAAAGCCTCTTTGCAAGAACACGTAGTGGTATTGGAGGGAGGTTGGGGACGTTATTCGGAGAGCGTCACTACGGGAGTTCAACATGGTGCCGCGTTTTTTCTCGACATTCGTTCAACACCCAAGGCCACGTTGCCATTGTCCTTAAGGGCCTACCGAATCTCGCCTGAGTTTGTCAACGTAACAGGAAATTTCTTGAATTCGTCAGTGTTGGAGGTGTTTCCAAACGTCGCGGGCATTGGCGCCACGGTGCGGGCACCTTTTGAATCCCCTATGGTTGGATTAGGAACCCCGGTGAACAACAGGCAGGGGATTGAACTGCACGCAGATGGCCGGGTGCTGAATTGCCAAGTCAACGTTGGATTCGGTGCGGCGTCAGAAATCAATCCCACACCAGGAGGGATTTCTTATTTCCACCTCGTCAATGGAGAGACTTTGTCGAGATTGAATTTGTTCACCCAAGCTTGGGGCCCCTACAATGACCTGAACAGTGTGTATCGCCGAACGTTTGAAGTGGCATCTTTGTCAGATTCCCTTGTCACTTCAGAGTCGTCTTTCAGAAAGCGATTCAACACCTTTGAGGCACAAATCAAAAAGCATGGCAAGTGGCTTGGCAAAGAATGGATGTTCATGTCGTTGTATCGTGCGAATTCGGCCCAACGCGATTGGCGTCTGCTGCCTCGTCATGGGAACCTCGTTCTGATCAAACAGCGGTGCCTTCAGATGGACTTGGGTCTCGAACTCCATCCGCGTCTGACCGTGTTGGGGCATGCTGGATTGGAGCGGGTCATCGGCAACAACGAAACTGCCATTGGCGACTCGAACAACCCATCAGTATCCAACAATTTGTGGCATCGGTTGACTGGGGCACAAGTAAGGCAAACAATGGCACGCAATCAAACGCATCACAGATTGGGTCTTGGCATGGACATGTCTTTGTCAGATGGGACCAATTTGTATATCCGCCATCAATGCTATGGTTACACAGACCCTAACTTCACGCTCAATCAACTTTCTGGCACGGAGACATTGGTCGAATTGAAATTGACGTTTTGAATGAAGGATTTTCTGACCGTTTTGATGTGCCTTGGTTGCGTCCAATTTGGATGGTCTCAACAGCTCGAGCATGGTGAACAATCTCGTTACTGGCTGGACGGCTTCGCAAGAACTTGGTTTGTTTCCGATGCAATAAGGGGAGAGCAATCGAGCTCTGGAGCCATTTCAAGTGGATGGAATTTGCTGGACTTGAACCCCCACGTGAATCCAACAGAAGAGATTGAGGTCTTTGCTCAAATCAGGGTGCTGAATGAATTCGGGGGATTTTTCGGCCAGGGGACCCAAGTCGATGTGCGACAGCTTCGCGTTTCAGGCGTGTTGAAGAACACGGTCAAGTTCAATATTGGCGACATTTACCTCAACCAGTCAGAGTTCACATTGCATGCCGACGAAGGAGAAATTGCGGACGCATGGGGGCATGCCTTTGATGCACAGCGTCGGCTGGTGTCTTATGAGAATTTTTTCGAGGGGAATCGCTGGCGTTTGCAAGGGGCACAGGCCAACTTCACTTTGAGGGGCGATCGGGGCTTGGAGAGTGTCGTATTTGACGGTTATCTGACACGCCCTCTTGGATCGCGTCAGGTTTCTGAAAGCAATTACACTCCTGATCGAATCCTTGCTGGGATAACCTCTGCTGCTTTTTTGCAGCATGGTTGGTCTGGAGAGCTGCATCATGCGGTTCTCGCTGACCTTCCAAATTCAGGAACGGTTGAACACAATGTGACAAATCCCGTAACCCACGGGAAGATTCACAAGCAACATGAATGGAGGGGGGGGCGTGTGAAATGGACGACAGAAGGAGGATGGTCCAACCATGCTTGGCGTATTCGAGACCTTGCGAACAGCGAATTGGATAGTTTGGTGGGATCGAGGATGGGTAGTTTTGCTGGGTTTCAAGGTTACTTCTTGAGCAGTGACTCTTCGTGGCGCGGACGCGTTGGTTATCGTGAGGTGGACCCTTTCTTCCGAAGTTCCGGAGCGCAAAGCAAACGCTACGATTTTTCTCAGCATTCGTCACCTTCCATTTGGCCCAATTTGGGTTTGCAAGGAACGGCAAGACAGGCGTCTTTGTTCGATGTATACTCCGATGTTGCGCTGGGAAATCAGTCGATCTCACCAACATTGATGCCCATTGCGCCGTTGTTCGACAACGTCCTGCCGTATGGCATCGCGACGCCCAATCGTAGAGGTGCGGAGTTGGCCTTGGAGAAATCTTGGAACACAGCTAGATTGAAGCTCGACCTTGCTCGGTTTGAAGAATTGACTGGTCAAGGAACGGCCGAACTCAGGTCGTTTGATATGGCTGGCTTTGGTTTTGAATGGACCCCAACCTACGGAATGGACCGAGAATTCAGGTTGTCTGTGTATGAGCAATTGCAGCATACATATAGGGGTGGAAGTGACTTGGAGTCGGTGGAGTTGATGACTTCCAACCTCACTGTTTCTGCTCAGGCAGAGCTTTGGCCACGGTGTTGGGTTGAGTGTTCAGGAAGGCACGCTATCGGAAAAGGGCACGAATTCTTGAATGTACGTTCTGAGCTTGGAGAACTCTTCAATTTTGAGAGGGTCGACTTGAACACCCAAGCATGGATGACGTCGTTGGGGGTGAAGCACGGCTTGTCCGAAGAAGTTGTGGCCCGTTTGCAATGGAATTTTTGGGGACAACACATTGAATTTGACAACCAACGTCGGCTGCTTGCCAGTCAAGTGTTTGTCGTGATTTCTGCAACGCTATGAAAACAAAAACGACCTGTTTAGTCATGTTGGCGGCAGCCTTTGCTCTGGGGATGATGCCAAGTTGCAACCGTCCCGAAACGGAGGGACCGGCCATCAATGACTTGTTTGGAGTTTTCGAAATCATAGACTCCCTTCAATTGTCAAATGCTTCGCCAGATTTTTCTCTTGGGGAAATGGTGCGTTTTTCTTGCGAGTTTTCAAAGCCAGTAAGCTGGAGTTTGTCCATTGAGGGGCTCGAGACTGGCAGCACCAAGCGTTTTGAAGGTTTTTCCCGTGCATTGCTGCCCGAACAAGTGGTCTGGTACGGCAACTGTGACGATGCGCCATTTTTCGCTGCCGAGCCTTGCAAGGTGGTGTTGACCATCGAGGATGAGGGGCAAGCATTGACGGCTGATTTGGCTGTGGAGGGCGTCAAGCTCTACGAAGGCATTGAGGTGGCCAATTTTGACGATGGAATTCCTGAAGGGTCCTTGGTTTGGCGTCAAGGTGGAGGGAACATGACATTCGAGTTGGCTCAGGACGAAGCCCTCCAGGGAGATCAATACTTCAAAATGGGAGGAATTGTCAACTGGGACTGGAGTTTGGGATACATTGACATTCCATTGGACATGAGTACGGTCAGCGAAGGAGCTACTGACTTTTACCTCAATCTCGGCGTACTCGGAGAGGTGAATGGTTACACGGATCAATACGTGAACATTTTGATTTCTGAATCCAACGTTCCCTTCAACGATGATCCGTCAAACAACGCTTCTGACATTTTTGCCAATGGATTGGAAGTGTACAAGCATCAAATTCGGCCCGTGGACTGGCAAGGTTGGCGATATTTTGCCATTGCCTATTCTGATTTTGAGGTGAAAAGCGAAGGCGGTAACAACCTCAGGGAGCCATCGGAAATTCGGGGCATCCGTCTGGGCCTTCAAGCTTGTCCGACGAATCCTTGTTCTGAGAATGCAGACCTTGAGGCTAGAGCAGATTTGGATTTTGTCATGTTTACGCGAGGGATTCCACTTTTGGAACAAGAGTGATGACTAGGTTCGTCTTCATAGGCTGTTCTTTGATCGGAATGGGATGCGGAGGCATGCAAGACGCCGTTCTGTATAAGGCAGACTTGACGCCCACCGCGCAGGAACGTGTTTTGACTTTTCCGCACCGTCAAATCTTCATGGATGAGGACAACTCGACGATGTTCGGCTTGAAAGAACACCCATGCAAACGCATCGAATTTGTAGAAGAGAACTCCATTGAAGGCGACAACCATCTGGCCATTGAGTGGAGCCAAAATGACGATTGCAATTACCTCGGAGTCGGTTTCCCGTGGGCTCAGTATGCCGGAAAAAATCTTCAAAGCATTGAGGGGATTGCCGCCATTCAATTCCATCTAAGACTTGATACGGGTTCGGTCTCCAAAGTGCCTATGCTTTTCTCCTTGGTGGATTATGGTGGAAATCAGGCCTACGCCAAAATCAACTTGTTGAACGTGGAAGGGCAAAAGTTGGATGATACTTGGCGCAAGGTCCACTTGCCACTTTTGGCTTTCAAGGCGGCTTCGAAAGGGGTCAACCTGAAAAACATCAAAGAGCTCAGAATTGAATTTCAACGTGAGGGTTTTGTTCATTTGGATGCCATTCAACTTGTCCCATTTCGTCATGAAGCAGAGGTGTTGGCATCCCGTGGCTCTGTGTGTCAAGGATTTCCAATCCCCTTGGACTCCACAAAACTCTCGTGGGGATTGAATGGAGAATCCGGAACAGCCAAGTGGGTCGATGATGGCCTTGGAAGTGCTTTGGAGTTGGATTATGATGGCACGAACGACTTCAAGGGGTGGGATGCTTTCGGCATCGCCTTGAATGAATGGGAAGCATTGGATATGTCAGCGCTATACCGTGCGTCGGCATTGACCTTTGAGTTGCATGGACAATGGACGCCTTTGACTTTTGCCATTTGGTCCACCCACGGCACTCCTCGGCAAATACAAAAAGTGCTGTCCGAGGAGCATTGCATTCAAACGTTGGATGACGTTTGGCAATGCGCCTTGCCAATCAAAGGGTTCGGTCAATTTGACCGTTTGGAATGGGGTGGGACACGTGAGGTGCGGGTAACCATGAAAGAAAGCACCCAAACCCGACTTTGTGAATTCAAATGGGAGGAATACAGAGGAAACCCCAGCAAACCAGAACTCTGGCTAG
Organism: uncultured Comamonadaceae bacterium; assembly: GCA_964552305.1. Classification (GTDB taxonomy): domain Bacteria; phylum Bacteroidota; class Bacteroidia; order Flavobacteriales_D; family Sanyastnellaceae; genus UBA11663. Next base: position 8,363 of record CAZKGY010000014.1, on the reverse strand, counting down.
AACGACGAATGCGATGAAGAAGTTTGCGTTGCAATGGCTTTGCCTCATGTGCATGTTGTTCATTTTGCGTCTCCCATGTCGAACCCAGGTTGCTTTGGTCACAATCGAATCCGATTCAGTGGGCTGGGTTTTGAAGCGAAATGGCGAGTGTCACTCCATCAATGGCGCAGGTGCGAAATCGCATTTTGACCTTCTAGATGCTGCCGGGGCCAATTCCATAAGGTTGTGGAGTACCAACAAGTCAGCGATTTTGGATTCTGCTCATCAAAGAGGAATGTCCGTGATGCTAGGCTTGTACCTCAGACCTGAGCGCACGGGCATGGATTACAACGACGAGTATTTCGTCGAGGGGCAATTGGAAGAATTGAAGCAAGAAGTACTCAAATACAAGGATCATCCGGCCTTGTTGCTTTGGGGCATCGGCAATGAGCTTGACTTGCAATACACGAATACGAGGGTGTGGGATTCGGTAGAAGAGCTGGCTGCCTACATTCACGAAGTCGACCCAAATCACCCGACTTCAACGGTGCTGGCGGGTATTGACCCAGCCAAAATCCACATGGTACGAACGCACTGTCCGAGCATTGATGTTCTGGGGGTGAATGCATACGGGAGCATCGAAAAACTTCCATTGAACATTCGGCGTTTTGGATGGGATAAGCCATACCTCGTGACCGAGTGGGGTGTCAACGGGCCGTTTGAGGCTCCACGAACTTCTTGGGGCGCAAAAAAAGAGCCACCGGGTGGGGTCAAGGTTGCCACCCGCTTGAGACGACATCAGGAAATTATCGAAGCTGATTCAAGCATGTGTTTGGGCAGTTATTGTTTTTTGTGGGGACAAAAGCAAGAGTCCACGGCCACATGGCATGGGTTGTTTTTGAGTGATGGTCGAGCAACCGATGGTGTGGATGCGATGCACAAAGCATGGCGAGGTCGCTGGCCTGACCAGAGAGCTCCGAGCATCAAGAACATTTCCTTGAACAACCTCGATTGGCGGGGCGAACATACGCTGACTCCCCGCGCCGAGGCGAAAGTTGACATTGAACTGGAATCGGGCAATGAAGGAATTCAATGGCAGTGTGCCTTATTTCCCGAGTCCAAGTCGAAAAAAACGGGAGGAGATCGTCAAAAAAGCTTGTCCCAAATTCCGACTGTTTTTTCCATTTCTGACGAGGGTGTGATGGAGTTTTTGGCTCCAAAAACTCCGGGTGCGTACCGGATATTTGTAACTGCGTGTAGCAACGAAGGAAAATGCTCGTCAGCCAACATCCCATTCTTGGTTCAAGAATGACTCAGTCCAAAAAATGAAATCACATGATTAAAATGTCCTCAAAGCTCCAAGCTTTCGCAGTCTGTTTTTTTGCCTTGATCTTATCGTCTTGCCAAGGCAAAAGAGGCCAGAAATCTCAGGCCAAGCCCTTGAATGTAGTCTACATCATGGCCGATGATCATGCTTATCAGGCAATCAGTGCATATGGCTCGGAGCTTGCGGAATTGGCACCTACACCAAACATTGATCGCATTGCAAACAAAGGTGTTCGAATGGACGAGGTGTATTGCACAAACAGCATTTGTGGCCCAAGTCGTTCTTCCATTTTGACGGGCCAATTCAGCCATGTCAATGGCTTTTACAAAAACGTCGATGGGGGTGACTTCAATGGAGATTTGTTGACGTTCCCAAAGGTGTTTCAGCAAAATGGGTATGAAACAGCGGTCATTGGAAAATGGCATCTTGGCACCACCCCGACTGGATTTGATTATTCAAAGGTCTTGATCAATTGGGGTGGGCAAGGAACGTATTTCAATCCTCAATTTTGCGTCAACGGCGTTGACACTTTGGTAGAAGAAACGAGGCACTCCACCCAGGTGATTGAAGACGACTGCATCGAGTGGTTGTCCGAAAAGCGGGATGGTGACAAGCCATTCATGCTGCTGTATCAATTCAAAGCTCCGCATCGTGATTGGCGCCCTGATTCGATGTATCACGAGTTGTTTGAAGGCATAGACTTTCCCACGCCACAAAATTTCGACGACACTTACGACGGTCGAATTGCGGCTTCTGAAAACATGATGGAAATTGAAAATCACCTCAATCGAAGGGACATGAAGCAGGTTCCTCCGCCAGGGTTGACTCGCAGGGATTCGATGAGGTGGCTCGCATACGGAGACAAGGGGCAGTTTTGGACACCTCATGATTCATTGCAAGGCAAAAAACTGAAAAACTGGAAGTTTCAGACTTACATCAAAGATTACCTCAGGTGCGTAGCGGGGGTAGACCGTGCAGTTGGCCGTGTATTGGACTATTTGGAAGAGACCGGACTGGACGAAAACACGTTGGTTGTTTACACATCAGACCAAGGCTTTTACTTGGGCGAGCATGGTTGGTTTGACAAGCGATGGATGTACCAAGAATCATTCAAGATGCCCTTCTTGATGCAATGCCCCGGGGTGATTAAACCTGGAACGAAATCAGATTGCATGGCCATGAACATTGATTTTGCCCCAACCCTTTTGGACATGGTGGGCATTGAAATCCCATCGACCATGCAAGGGCAGAGCTTCAAATCGGCATTCAACGAGGACGAGGGGCAGGGAAGGGATGCTGTGTACTACCATTACTATGAATATCCCATATGGCATCAGGTTCAACCTCATTATGGCATAAAATCTGGCTCTCACAAGCTTATGCACTTTTATTATTCGATGGATGAATGGGAACTCTACGACTTGGAGTCCGATCCTTTGGAGATGAACAACATTTATGCAGAAGCATCAGATTCACTCGTCCTTCGCTTGAAACAGGAGTTGCGTGAATTGCAGACTGAGTTCGGAGACAATCAATCGTTGGATGAAATGAAGCGGATGACAGACACGGTTATTTCAAGGGTTTACAATGAGCCGCGCAAGGCCCTTGAAAAGAAGGATTGACAAGGGATATTTGGCAATTGGTCGAGAATGGAGCTATATTGATGGAGCGTACAATGATTGCGCTTTCACCAACCAACATTGACAAAATGAAATTGCTTTCCAACAGCCTTTCGACGTTGTTGCTCTTGATTTGTTTCGGATCAAGCGCCCAAAACAGCACGGGCGATTGCAATTTGTTCGAAGATGGGCCGAACGATACCTGGCCTCGTGTAATCACATCGACAACACCAGATGACCCCAACAGCGGTGATTTGCAATCCCTCTTGATTGAGGTGTCCGCTTTGCCCGCTGCAGGAGCCAATTATCGGGTCGCCAAAACAGTCGCAAACGGAAATTGGTTTTTTGGAAATGCAATCCCCCTTGAAATTGGAACGGTCACGGTATCTGTGTCAGCAGTAGATTTTGACAGGTCAGTGAAGTTTCAATTCTCGTCGTCTGAGGTTGAATTCGTTCTCTTGGAAATCAACGGTGAGTCGCTCACATGTGCAGCGGACTTGCAAGGAATCCCTTTGGCGAGCTGTTCTGGAATCGAGGATGGGCCGAATGCTTCATGGCCGCATGTCATCACTTCAACCACTCCTGACGACCCCAACAGTGGAGAGGCTCAGACCATGGAAGTGCTGGTTACTGCACTGCCTGCTGAGGGTGGGGAATGTCGCGTGGTAAAAACGGTGGCCAATGGAAATTGGAACAACGGTTCACCAGTATCCCTCGAAATCGGAACAAACCAAATTACCGTGAGTGAAGTTGATTTCGCCCGTTCAGTCAAGTTTCAGTTTTCGAGTGGAGCAATAGAATTTGCAGAGTTGTTGATCAACGGCGAAGCACTTGATTGTGGTGATATTCAGTGCGAAGACCTGGATGATGATGGCATTTGTGATGACGTGGATGATTGCGTTGGAACCTTGGATGCTTTGGGCGTATGCAATGGCACTTGTGCGGAGGACGCCAATGCCAATGGCATTTGTGACGCAGACGAAGATGTCGTGAATCCTTCAACGTTTTGTGGTCCGGGGACCACGTGGGATGAGGATTTGGGACAATGCGTGGGAGCACAAACATGCATGGGTGATTTTGATGGTGACGGAGCCATTGCAACGGCCGATTTGCTTGGGTTCTTGGCGATTTTTGGCATTACCTGTCTCTGAGCATAACCAGAATTGAATCTTAGATTTGCGGGTCGCCTTCGGGTGGCCCGTTTTTATTTTTGGGCCTCCAAGCCGATTGACCATGACTCCTCAAGACGACGCCAAACGCGAACAGCTACGCGCCCAATTGAACGACACGCACACGTGGCCTTGCGTGTTCAAGTTCAAGTTCATCATGCCCGCCAAGCCGGAGAATGAGGCGACGTTGCGCGCGATTTTTGGACGACAGGCCTCGTTCCAAATTCGTGACTCGAAAAAGGGCAACTACCGCGCTGTCACGGTGGATGAACGGGTGGAAGGGCCGGACGACATTTTTGCGCGTTACGAGGCGGCGTCTGCCATCCCAGGAATTTTGTCGCTCTGATGTCGATGGAGACCCTGCAATGGACCTTGCTGGTCGGGTTGATCGCCATGCTCATCTTTGTCCTGTGGCAACGGATGAAGGCTTCGATGACCCGCGGTCAAGCGCCGTTGGTGAAGGCCGATTGGCATCAAGAAGGTTGGAGGGTTGCGGAAGGGCGCTGGGTGTTCCTGGTGGACGTCAAGGCCCAAGTCGAGCTGTCACTTGTGCTCGACAACCCGAGGGGCGAACGGGTGGTGGTGCATCAGGGGTTGTGCAAGGCAGGGGTCCAACGGTTCGACGTTGGGGTCGAGCCCGGCGACGGATGGGTGGCCACCTTGGAGTGTCCTGGCCATCGTTCGGAGCGTTTCCACGCTGTTTGACGGTCACATGCGGTCAGGCATGTCCATGCCGAGCATGGCCATGCCGTGGCTGACGGTGTCGCTCACGAGTGCACACAAGGCGAGACGCATGGCACGGATGTCCTGGTCGGATTCTTTGGCAATCGGATGGTCTTGGTAGAAGCTGGAAAACGCCTTGATCAAATCGTAGCAATGGTTTGCGACCACTGAAGGGTCGTACTGATCCGCTGCTTCTTGCACCACGTCTGGGAAGGTGACGATGCGCCACGCAATGGCGCGTTCCACGTCATCCATGGGGGTGGCTGCGTCCCAAGCGAGGCTTGCAGGGTCGACGTCCGCCTGACGCAAGATGCTCTTGCAACGAACGACGTTGAATTGGATGAAGGGCCCCGTGTTGCCAAAAAAGTCGATGCTGCTCTTGGGGTCGAACATCATGGATTTGGGGGGAGCGACCTTGAGGAGGTGGTACTTCAAGGCCCCGTGACCCACTTGCCGGGCCAACTCGGACTTGCCTTCTTCGCTGAAGTCATCCACCTTGCCCAATTCGTCCGAAATCGCCCGCGCAGTGGTCCGCATTTCCAACAACAAGTCGTCCGCGTCCACCACGGTGCCCTCTCGAGATTTCATCTTCCCGTCAGGCAGTTCCACCATGCCGTAGCTCAGATGGTGGTTCTTGTCTGCCTGGGCAAAGCCGAGCTTTTTCAAAATGAGGAAGAGCACCTTGAAGTGATACTCCTGTTCGTTGCCCACGGTGTACACCTGCCGGTCGAGTTCGGGGCAATCTTCGAATCGCAGGATGGCTGTGCCGATGTCCTGGGTCATGTAGACCGCGGTGCCATCCCCGCGAAGGAGGAGTTTCTCGTCGAGCCCGTCGTCGGTGAGGTCGACCCAGATGGAGCCATCCTCTTTTTGGAAGAACACGCCGTCCTTCAGACCTGCTTCCACGTGCTTTTTGCCCAGGAGGTAGGTGTCTGATTCGTAGTAGAGCTTGTCGAACGACACGCCCATGTCGTGGTACGTGGCATTGAAGCCGTCGTACACCCAGCCATTCATCGTTTTCCAGAGCGCGACCACTTCGGGGTCGCCTTGTTCCCAGCGTTGAAGCATGGCCCGTGCTTCCTGCATGATGGGGCTTTTCGCCTCGGCTTCTTTGGGGTCAGCGCCCTCGTCAATGGCCGCTTGGCACTCGGCCTTGAAGGCCTTGTCGAAGGCCACGTAGTAACGGCCCACCAGTTTGTCCCCTTTTTCACCGGTGCTTGCGGGCGTTTCTCCTTGTCCAAACCGTTGCCAGGCCACCATGGATTTGCAGATGTGGATGCCACGGTCGTTGATGATTTGGACCTTGACCACGTCGTGCCCTGCAGCCTCGAGGATTTTGGAAACGCTGTACCCGAGAAAGTTGTTGCGCAAGTGCCCCAAGTGAAGGGGCTTGTTGGTGTTCGGCGAGCTGAACTCCACCATGATTTGCGGCTTCGATGCTCGGGGTTGGTGGCCCCAGTGAGGATGCTTCAGTGCCTCCTCGAGGGCGGACGCGAAGCAAGCAGGGGAGAGCGTGAGGTTGAGAAACCCTTTGACCACGTTGTAGGACACAATCCAATCCGCTTGGTCCTGGAGCGCTTGGCCCAGCGATTCGGCGACGACATGGGGAGGTCCACCTGCCATCCCGGCCAACGGGAACACCACCAGGGTTCGGTCGCCTTCAAACTCGACTTTGGTGGTCTGAATTTGAATTTGTCGTTCGCTGGGACGCTTGCCAAAGGTGGATTCGAAGGCGTCGAGCACCAAGGCTTGAAGGTTGCGGTCGATGGTGGTCATGCGTGGGTGGGTTGGGGGAGGTGAACTTCGGCCATCATGCATCGCGCGGATCCGCCGCCGCACGTCTCAATGACGTCGAGGTCCGGGGAGACGATGGTGCCAAACGTTTCGAGCAAGGCACGTTGGTCTGCGTCCAAGGATTGGTGGGCTCGTCGGCTCATGACGATGAGGGTTTGACCGTCGCTTCCTTTCACCTCGAGCATGTTGCCGGCAAACTGGTTGATTTGGTCTTCACTCAGCTCCACCACGGCCAAGCCATCGGCTTCCAAGTTCGACTTCACCAACGCTTGGTCCTCGGGATGGTCCATGCAGGCCAAGCAAACGGCCGCCCAAGACGTGCCGATGGCCATCATGACGTTCGTGTGGTAAATCGGCAAGCGGTCGTCCTCCACCGTCTGAAAGGCTTCAAACACGATGCCTTCCATGTCGAACGCCTCGCAGAAGTGCACGAATGCTTCCTTGTCGGTGCGGGCACTCAGTGCGGCGTAGGCCTTGTTGTGCGCACGGTCCAGGACGATGCTCCCCGTTCCTTCCAAGAACACCCCGTGGGATTCGAACTCGGTGAAATCCACCACCTCCGTCATCTCGAACCCTTGCTGATGCACCAAGTCGTGAAGGATTTCTTCCCGGCGTTCGAGCCTGCGATTTTCGGCAAACATGGGGTAGAGCCCCACCTTGCCATCGTCGTGAAAGCTCACCCAGTTGTTTGGAAACAACGCGTCAGGGGTGTCCGTGCTGGGGTCGTCTTCAACCACCGTGACCTGCACGCCGTGGGCACGCAAGGCGTCAACCATGCCGTCAAACTCCGCCAGCGCGCGATCAAGCACGTCGTCGTGTTCGGATTCCTTTTGGTAGTGGTTGTTGCCAGCGGTCTGCTCGTTCTTGCGGAAATGCGCCGGACGAACCATCAAGATATGTTGGGTGCTTTGTTGGGATGCAGTGCTCATGGGGTCAAATTCGATGGAGGGGAAGGGTCACGCAACGGAGCAATCCTTCCATTTTGGCAGTTTCCTGCATGGGGGTGGTTGCGACGTGGTATCCCCACGCTTGGAGCTGGGCATTGACGGATTCAAACCCTGGGCACGAAACCACGTGTTGCGGGTCAATGGAAATCAAGTTGCATTGCATGTGGTACATCTGTTCCGCGTCGACTTCGAGGCGTCGATCGCCAAACCGCTCGCGCAGCCACATCAAGTCCGATTCCTCGCGAAATCCGTTGGCGTGCAAGATCGCTTCGCCGCCGCCCATGACGCTCAGGCAACAATCCAGGTGAAGCGCGTTGGCACGTGGGTCCTCGTCCGACTTGGTCAGGGCAAAGCCTCGTACGTTCCAATCGGGGAATTGGTCAGACAGCCAATCCAAGGCCGCTTCGTTCGTTCGCGAGGTGGTGAATCGGTCAAAATCTTGCTTGGGGCTGTAGCCCACCCACAATTCTCCGTCCATCGGCATCACGTCGCCCCCTTCGACTCGCACGCCTGGGGGAGCCACGAGGCGTTGAGACGCCGGCGTGTTCTGGAGGAGGGGGGCGATGCCTTCCCATTCTTGCGCACGGTCCGCGATCATTCCCGTGACCACAAGTTTGTCTTCGATGACCACCCCGACGTCACGGGCAAAGACTTGGTTGAGCCCGTCGATGTTGTGGGGACGAAGCACTTCGATGCCAGCGTCTTCCAGCAGCTGCACCAAGGCATTCAATTCTGCGGACACGTCTTCCTCGCTCGGGAAGGTGCCAGCCGCGATGTGTTCCTTGGATTTGGGGTCGTAGGCATC
>CAZKGY010000013.1:9267-17220 GCA_964552305.1 uncultured Comamonadaceae bacterium | reverse complement strand
GCCCCACCATTCCAAGGTCAACGTGGCACCGAGGCCGCTCGCCCATTGAGAATCCTGCCAGCCAATGGCAGTCGATTCGTCTGACAAGCCATTCAATGAGACATTCAACCCGTGTTTGCCTGGTTCGAGCACATCCAGCGAATAGGGATCTAGCGTGGCTTGTTGTCCTGGTTCAAGGGGTGGATCGAAGTGGGTGGTCCAAGTGTGGGATGACACCGTTGAGAAGCCGGAAGCGACCACTTGGCACTCCAGGGATGCCAAATCTTCGGTCCCCGTGTTCACCACCAATGGACTTCCTGAAAGCGTCAACAAGCACTGCGTTTCTGCATGATGCAAATCCACGATGGCCGCATCCGTGGCCGGCCTGTCGGACATCAGCAAGCGCCAAACGCCTCTCCCGTAGGTGGAAGCATACAACCAATGGGAATGGGGGTCTTCTTGCAAGCTGACCACAGGCGTCAACGGCAACGATGTGCCAACATCTTCCCACAACCAAGCCCCCTCGTTCCAACGATGGACGCCCAAATCGGAGGCCACGTACAGGTCTCCATTGGAGGCATGCAACAAGCTATGCATTGGAAGAGCAGGCAACCCTGACCCCATGGATTGCCAGGTTGCTCCAGCGTCTTCGGTGCGCCAAACGAGTTGGTTGCTATCGTACCCTTCAAAGCAAACCCACCAAACCCCTGGCAGACTCGGGTGCATGCAAACGTCTCCAATCTGGGTTCCGGGAAGGCCATTGACCTCACTGAACGCGGAAGACGCAGGATCTTTCCAGTACAGCGCGCCATTTTTGGCCACCAAGTATGCGTTGGGCGTGGAAGCGGACATGGCCATGGCCGTGCTCCGAACCGTGCCCATCCCTCCTACTGTGGTCCACGACTCCCCACCGTCGTCGGAAAGGTGCAGCGACTTTTTGGCCGTCACAATTCTTCCTGGCGTCGACGGTGAAAGGCCAAACGGCGTTTCCCATGCACCAAGTTCGTTGGGACCGCTGCTCGCGAAATAGTTCGCAATGCTGGTCATGGTTCGGCCTCCGTCGTCGCTCCGGTAGAGCAAGCCATAGTAGGCAGATGCGTAAAGACGGTCGGTCGTGCTGCTGTCGAAGAAGCATTGGAAGCCATCCCCGTCGAGGATGCGATGCGTCAGTCCAGGTCGGCTCAGGATGGTGCCATTGTCCTGCGTTCCAGCGAGCCATGTTCCAGCCTTGATCGGATCCAAAGCCACATGGTACCCTTGGGCAATGCTCAGCCCATCGGACAAGTCCACCGTTTCTTCTCCATCCCACCGAAACACGCCTCCATCGTTGCACAACAGCACGTCACCGTTGGCCAAGAAACGAATGTCGTGTTGGTCGGCGTGGGCGTATTTGGCCTCATCCGCGCCTTGCCAATGCACCGGGCAGTTCCACGTCAAACCACCATCCCACGTTTCCCACACGTTCACGCCCCCAACCAACACGTGGTTGCTTTCGGCTGGGTCCAGGGCCATGCAGAGGTCCCAAAAGGCTTGCCCTGCATTGTCTGCCCCTGAGACGGTGTAGCCCAGCAAGTTGGGGCCAGTGAGATTGCTGATGGTTTGGGTCCACGTCGCGCCAGCATCGGTCGACTGCCAGAAGCCGAGAAAGTTCTGTTGGAATGCATGGCCCGCCACCGCGTAAAGGGTGTCGTTGAACAACTCTGCGGCCAGTTGGATTCGCCCCGTGATGCCTGGCGTTCCTGCCAAGACCGTTTCCCACGTGGCGCCCCCGTCGTCCGTGCGCATCAAACCGTCGCCTTCAAGGGCCACCACAGCCACGTTGTGCGACAGCCATTGAAGGTCCCTGGCTTGACCAGGAAGCACCAGCGAGAACGTGGCGCCGCCATTCAAGGTCTGAAAGAGGCCGATGTCGGTGGCCACCCACATGTGTCCGTTGCCCGAGGGGTGTGGTGCAAGGGCGTGGATGCGCCTGCTTTGGTCCGGCTCGAAAGCCAATTCCAAAGGAATCCAGGTCATTCCGCCATCCCAAGACTCCAGCACGCCAATGCTGTACGTGTCCGCCCCGTTCCCATCGCCCGTGGCGAGCCACAGGTGGGCGTCGTTGAACGGGTCTACCCACACGTCCGTTGCGCCGAGTGGTGCCAACGCGTCCGCCCCTCGCACCGACCACGTTTGGCCTTCGTCTTCGGAGATCCAGAGTCCTCCTGCTGGTGCACATGCATGCCAGGCATTGTTTGAAATGCGGATTCGGTTGATGCGTCCGGCACCCCCGTGGATGGGCACCTCGTCCGGCCCCACGAGTTGCCAGGGCTCAGCATTGTTGGCCACCGCCAAGGCATTGCGGCGTGAAGCACTGGCTTCCCACCATGCGTCTGGACGCGGTTTGGCCCCATCGTCCTGATGCTTTGCAGCCCACCACATCCAACGTTCGAATGGCTTGATTCCTCGAGATCGCCCTCGCTCCTGACTCGAAAAGTGGTCTTCAAACTGGGAACGGCTTTCCGACAGACTCGCTTGCGGGTCGCTCATGGTCTTGGACCAGTGCCCGGGTGCATTGGATTGGCCGTAAACCATGCCGCAAGCCAACACGGCTGAGGCAGCCAATGCATGCTTGAAACGGGACCACTTCATCCACTCCATCTCTTGAAGATACGCCAGAATTGGTTTGCCACCACGGGCGTGAAGAAGCAAGTGCTCAGGGCCGTGCCTCAGCCAACCGAGGGCTCCATCGTGTGGTACACCGCCTGCACGTCGTCATCCCCCTCGAGCTTCTCTATCAGCGCCTCCACCTCTTCCACTTGTTCAGGGCTCAAAGCCTTGGTGGTGGTGGGCACGCGCTCCAGTCCGGATTCGACAATTTCCATGCCGTCGCCCTCCAGTTTTGTTTGCAAGGCACCAAACGATTCGAAGGGTGCCGAAACGATGAACTGGTTCGCTTCGTCGTCCTTTTCGACTTCTTCTGCGCCGAAGTCGATCAATTCCAAGGTCAAATCATCCACGTCCATCCCATTGTCGGCCACGTTGAAGAAGCACATGCGGTTGAACATGAATTCGACGGAACCCGTGGTGCCCAGCTGTCCCCCTCCTCGGTTGAAATGGGAACGGACGTTGGCGACGGTCCGGTTGTTGTTGTCGGTGGCCGTCTCGACGTACACGGCAATGCCATGGGGCCCGTAGCCCTCAAACGTGACTTCTTTGTAATCCGAGGTGTCTTTGTCGGTCGCCTTCTTGATGGCGCGCTCGATGTTGTCCTTGGGCATGTTCGCCGCCTTGCAGTTTTGCAGCACGGCGCGAAGGCGGGAGTTGGTGTCGGGATCGGCGATGCCTCCACCTTCTTTGATGGCAAGGATGATGTCCTTGTTCAAACGGGCGAAGATCTTGGACATCGCTGCCCAACGTTTCATTTTCCTCTCTTTGCGGAATTCAAAAGCGCGTCCCATGGTGTCGGTTTTTTCGCGAAGATATTCGCTACAAGACAACCGGAAAAACCGCCGTCCTCACTCCCCTTGGCAACCGTTGCCAAACCAGGTCAAAAACAAAATCAAGTCTCCGGCACCAATTCCCCCATCGTTGTTGTGGTCCCCTTCGCAAGCAATCACGCATTGTTCCAAAGACGCGTCCCAAGTCGTTCCTTCGCCACATGCACAGGCCATGTCGCACGAGCCGTCGTCTTCCGCTGCTTCAGGGTCAAAGTTGCAGGCCATGGCATACGTGCATCCCGAAGCGATGGACTCGACCAAGCCCGATTCGTTGATGACCACCCGGCGATCCACTTCATCGAGGGAAATCGAGGTTTGGAGTCCCCCAGGCCATGCCACCACAAGGCTGTCCACGGATGCCGACGCACCCAGACCAAAGTGCTCCCACCGGCTGTTTTGGGACATGTACTGGGAGCCACAAGTCACCGTCCTCGACAAAGGCATCCCTTCCACCCAAAGGGTCAGCAGAGAGCCAATGGCGTCAGGATGCCCTTCTTCCGGTGAAAGCCTGACTTGAAGCCAGTGGTTGTCGTTGGGTACGCCGTTGTATAAGGCTGCCCGCGGACCCATTTGGTGAGAGATGAAATCCAATGCCCCGTCTTCGTTGTGGTCGCCAAATGCCGCCGAAAAAGTCAACTCGTTCTCCCAATTGATGGACGCCGAAACGTCTTCCAGAGGCAACACACCTTGAGGGTTGAGGAACAGTCCATTGGTGGAGTTGGGGTAAAAGTTGGTGACGTTGGGATAGTCGCTGTACAACGACGTGCCGGTCGCAATGTAGAGGTCAAGCCAACGGTCGTTGTCCACGTCGAACCACAAGGCGCCCCATGCCAGGTTGTCCAACAAAACTCCGGCTTCTTCTGCGACATTGTTGTAGGACAACACGTTGGTGCCGTCCAAGAAAGGCGTGCCTTCACACACCAAAAAGTTGTTGCCCAAATCCGCGCCGTTGCTCACCAAAATGTCCCAATCCAGGTCATTGTCAAAATCGCCAAAGGACGAGCTCATGGAGTAGATGCCGATGTCGATGCCCCATTCGGCGGCCATGTCCTGGAAGGTGCCGTCGCCCAAGTTTCGGTACAGGGCATCGGGCCAAAACGTGCGGTCGTTGATGACGTGCAAGTCGAGCAGGCCGTCCCGGTCCACATCCACCCACGTGCTCTGGAACGACTGCCGCACGTCGTTCCCTACCCCAGCCAATGCGGTGACGTTGTCAAACGTCATCCCCAAGTCCACTCCGGTCAACCCACGGAACAACTGGTTGGTCTCGGAGTTGGTTTGTGGCGAGTGATAGTGACAGACATACACATCCAAGCGCCCGTCTTGGTCGTAATCCGCGATGGACGCCCCAAACGTTCGCTCCAAGTCCGTCCCAGCCATCCCTCCTGCACCCGGCACTTCCTGCATTGAACCGTCTGGCATTTGGGCATACAAGCGATTGGGGGCAAGCCTTTGGGTCACGAACAAATCCTGGTCTCCGTCTCCATCCAAATCCACCCAGAGCGCGCATTTGGACTCTCCAAGGGTGTTCCCAATGCCCAAATCGACTTCTGCAAATTCCCCGGTGCCCGATCCTGCATAGAACCGTATTTCTCCCTCGAACTGCGTGAACGTCAAGTCGTCATGCCCGTCGTCGTTGAAATCCGCCATGCTGACCCCATGCCCGAGGTATCCTCCCACATGGTTGGTGTAGAGCAAACCGGAAGGATCGCCATCCACGAATGTTTGGCACAAGCCCATGTTCCATGATCCCAACCAAACCAAGGCAAAAGCCAAGCTCTGGGAGGCGAGGTGGTGTGCTTGAATTCTCATGCTTCGTGGGCAAGTTTACTCATGGAGTTGCACATGGGTAGACTTCTGTTTTCTACAAAATGACATGTTTCTTCGACAAAGCCAAGGATTCGGCGGTTTAATTTCGTATTTTCCTCCGAAATCGGAAAATAGCCATTATCATGAATCAACGTTTGTTCGCCCTCATTCTGACACTTGGATGGTCTCTGGGCATCTTTGCCCAAATCCAGCATGGAGGAGAGCCACTTCATTGGGGTGAAACCGCCCCGAATGTTGCCTGCAAGACTTTTGCTCCCTTGGACATGGCAACAATTGCTGCTGAAGATGCAGTGACTGCTACCATGAAGGATGCCCCATGGCGGTTTGGCATCGAACACGAAGTGGCTTGGACCATGCAAAGCCACGGCACCTGGACAGAGGAAAACGGCATGCGTGTTTGGCGGTTGGGTGTTCAAGCCGAAGGGGCCACCGGATGGAGCTTCTACCTCAGCACCTACGATTTGCCCAAAGGCGGTGAATTGTACGTTTACAACGGCGACAGAACGGAATACCAAGGGGCGTACACCCACAAGAACAACAAGCCTTGGGGTGGATTGGCCCTCGGTGTTCTTGAAGGCGAACAGGTGGTGTTGGAATACCGTGAGCCTTTGGGCTTGCTTGGACCCAACAAATCCCATGTAGGACAAATTGCCGTAGGACAAGTGGTCCAGGGCTACCGCTCTTTGTTGCTTCGGGAGTTTGAGTTGCAAGCAGAGCAATCGGTCAATGGACCTTTTGGAAACAGCGGTGCATGCAACATCAACGTCAATTGTCCCGAAGGCAGTGATTGGCAGGTCGAAAGCAAATCTGTGGCTTTGATCGTGAATGGAGGATTTGCTGCTTGTTCGGGCGCCATGATCAACAACACCGCAAACGATGGAACGCCATACTTCTTGTCGGCCAACCATTGTTTGGGCAACCCCAACACCTGGACATACTACTTCAATCATGAAAGCGCCACATGTTCGGGCAGCACTGGCCCCACGGACAACAGCATCTCAGGAGGCACCCTCCTGGTGGCAGACGGTGGTTCGGACGTAGCGCTTATCGAATTGAGCGCTACACCTCCAGCAGCGTGGGGTGTGGAATACGCTGGATGGGACGCTTCCAGTGCCAACCACACAAGTGCAGTAGGCATCCACCACCCTTCCGGAGACGTGAAGAAGATTTGCTTTGAAGACGATGCCCCCTACACCGATGTCACCGGCGGGGCCCAAGTGTGGTGGATTGATGCATGGGAGCTCGGTGTGACGGAACCCGGATCCTCAGGTTCTCCTTTGTTCAACCAAGACCACCGCATCATTGGACAGCTCTATGGTGGAGCCGCAGCTTGCTCGGGCAGTGTCAACAATGGAGCCTTCGATTACTATGGCCGTTTCGACGTCAGTTGGGGATTGGGGGTAAGCGAGTACTTGGACCCAACTGGTTCTGGCACGTTGGTGTTGGACGGGTATCCGACCGGATTCAACCAGGATGACGGATGCACCGACCCTACCGCATGCAACTACAGCCCGGAGGCCATCAACGACGATGGCAGCTGTTTGGAGAACGACGATTGTGGCATTTGTGGTGGAGACAACAGTTCGTGTTCTGGCTGCACGGACCCGGCTGCCTGCAACTACGATGAAACGGCAACGATTGACGATGGTTCTTGCATTTTGGACAGCGAGGATTTGACCATCACAATTCTCACAGACAACTACCCTGGTGAGACCACTTGGAGTTTGACCGACGTTTCTGGCACCGTGGTGGCATCGGGTGGTCCCTATGCCACGCAAGCGGTGGAAGAAGTGACGCAGGTATGTGTGGCACCGGGCTGTTACACATTCATCATCAACGACTCCTATGGCGACGGAATTTGCTGTGCATATGGAACAGGCTTGTACACGGTGTCCTCTCAAGGGACAGTGCTTGCCACCGGCGGTGAATTCACAGACACGGAGAGCGCCGAGTTCTGCTTGGGCTCAGGCTTTGGTTGCACGGATGAAACGGCGTGCAACTACGATGCAGAAGCGACCACCGACGACGGCTCATGTGATTTCACTTCTTGTTTGGGCTGCACAGATGCAGAGGCGTGCAATTACAATCCGGAGGCAACTTTGGACGATGGTTCTTGTGTGATGCCTGACCCTGTGGACGGTTGCACGGACACATGCGATTTCCCTGTATCTGTCAGCGAGGCTGCATTGGCCCAAACGGTTGCGGGAACCGCCGTCGAATTTGGCGCTTATGGAACCTTGTCTTCGCTCGAAGTGACGTTGGATTGGTCCCAAGCGGAGGGAACAGGTGCATGGCCAGCCGATCTGTTGGTTGAAATTGGCTTGCCAGACGGCAGCTGTGTTGCTGTGGGTGGATACAATGTGACAAGTGCAACTTGCACAGACTTGGGCAACTACACCGTGGTGTGGCCAGACACTTGGGCAGTCACCACGGCCGGCACATACACAGCGTCCATCGACCTTGGTGGCGCTGCGTTGAGCGGCACGGGATTGTGGTCCATCACCCTCATCAATGGATGGGCGACAGGTGGTTCTTCAAACTACGATGCGACATTCACCATGACGGGCTTGTGCACTTCGGATGACGTTGACATCGCGGGTTGCACCGACGCCGCGGCGTGCAACTACAACCCCAATGCCACTGCAGACGACGGCTCTTGCGAATT
>CAZKGY010000013.1:0-9167 GCA_964552305.1 uncultured Comamonadaceae bacterium | reverse complement strand
GACGACGGCTCTTGCGAATTTGACAGCTGCACAGGTTGCACGGATGCTTCGGCATGCAACTACGATCCAGCGGCGACCATCGACGATGGCTCTTGCTTGCAATTGGACGCATGTGGCGTTTGCGGTGGCGATGACAGCTCTTGCAGCGGTTGCACCAACCCCGAAGCGACGAACTACGATGAAACCGCCGTGGTGGATGATGGCAGCTGCGAATTCGCACCCATTTGTCCAGAAGACCTGAACAACGACGGTCAAGTCACTGTGGCCGATATCTTGGAATTGTTGGCTGACTTTGGTTGCACGGCAAACTGCGATGCGGATCTCAACGGCGATGGCGCCACCAACGTGAACGACATCCTCCAAATCCTGGCAGCGTTTGGCAGTGACTGCTAACCTCACCCCTTATGAAAGCACTTCTACGATTGTTTTTGATTGCAGGCTTGCTGGTCTCGGTTGACGCCCAGGCACAATGCAATTCCTGCCAGCCTGATTTGACATGTGTCGCGGTGGATTTCCCTGTGTTGTGTCCTGAACAACTGCCCAATGGCGTTCAAGGCGAACCGTACGAATCCTCGGCCACCTTCAACCTCCCTCCTTCCGTCACCGACCCTGGTTCGGGCTTGGAGGCTACGCTGTTGACGGTGACCATTTCTTCGGTGACAGGACTTCCATTTGGTCTAGAATTTTCGCCCAACAACCCCAACGGTGTGTACCAACCACAAAACGGCGAGTACTACGGGTGCGCTGTGGTCTGTGGCACGCCTTTGGTCAGTGGTTCATTTTTCGTGGACATCAATGTGACGGTGCTCGTGTCAGCCTTTGGCTTCCAGCAGACAGTGAATGAGAGCTTCAGCCTTCCGTTGATCATCGAGCCGGGTCAAGGCGGACCGACCAACACGAGCTTCTCGTTGAGTGAAACCCAAGGATGCTCTCCCCTTGTGGTTCAAGGCACCAACCTGATTGATGGCCCTGGAACCTCGTACAACTGGGACTTTGGCAACGGGCAAACGTCAACGGCGTTGAATCCTTCATTCACCTACGACACACCGGGAACATACACCGTGTCGTTGTCGACGACAGTGACGGAATTGGCGTTGACCCAAGTCAACATCACGTCGCTTGGTGGCGGTTGGGGACAAGACATCGAAGACTTCTTCGGATCGCCCGATCCCTACTTTGTGCTAAGCGGTCCCGGCGGAGGAATTTACACTTCGGATTACGTGGATGGCAACGAAACACCGACCATAGGTGGGTTCAACATCCCGCTGGAATCTGGGACGACGTACAACATTGCGTTCTACGACAGCGATGGTGTCATCACGGGAGACGACTTCCTTGGTTCGAGCGACTTCACCCCCACAGGAGGAGGCGACATCACGGTGTCAAACAGCACCACGGCCATCTTGTCCATTTCGGAGACAGTGGTGGCTTCGTTCAACGAAATCGAGACTGTGGTGGTGTTCGATGGCCTTAATGTATTCGCCGATTTGGACGCCGACGGTTTTGGCGACCCCAACGCACCGGTCAATGCATGCGACCCCAACAACACGACGCCTTACGCCTTCAACGACCAGGACTGTGACGACGGCAATGCCGCGGTGTATTTCGGTGCGTTGGGCACAGGGGAAAACCTAGACAACAACTGCGATGGCGCAATTCTTGGGGACGAAGTCATGACCGTCACCGGGTGCACGGACGAAAGCGCATGCAACTTCGACCCTTCGGCCAACTCGGACGACGGTTCCTGCCTGTTTCCTGAGCCCAACTACGACTGCGATGGGAATTGCACGGCTGGCGTTGACTGCGCGGGGAACTGCGGAGGCTCGGCAGTCTTGGACGAATGCGGCGTGTGTGGAGGCGACGGCATTCCAGAAGGCGATTGCGACTGCGACGGCAACCAGCTCGATGCCTGTGGTGTTTGCGGAGGGGACGATGCTTCTTGTGCCGGTTGCACCGACGACACAGCAAGCAACTACGATCCTTCTGCCATTGTGGACGATGGGTCTTGTGAATTCAACACGTGCATCGGCGACTTGAACGACGACCTTCTCGTGTCGGTGGCAGACATCCTGTTGATGCTAGGGACGTTCGGTTGCCTAGAAAATTGCGAAGACGACCTTTCCTCTGACGGCACCGTGGGTGTAGAAGACCTCCTCATTCTTTTGTCCTACTTCTCGCAAGATTGCGAGTAACCAGTGACATTCCTTAACCATGAATCAACCTTGCATCATGAACAAATTTGCAACCCTTGCCCTGCTTTTCTTGGCCACTGCCTCTTCAGGCTGGTCACAGTGCACGGCCGACTTTGACTTTGGCGACCTCACCCTCGGTGTGTCCCCCGACCCTGAAGCCGGTGAATCTTTCGCGCCAGGACTTGTTGGGGAACCCTACGAAGACGTGCTTCACTTGTTGCTGCCGGTGAACGTGTTGGACATCGATCCGACGCTTCCCTTTTTCCCCGATACGCCACTGGACAGCGTGGCGCTGGCCACCATCACGTTGGTGGACTTGGCCGACACGCTTCAGACGTACAGCTTGGAAGATTTGGGGCTGTCGGTCACCTGCAACAACAATGGAGATTCGGGTAACCCCTGCACGTTCCTCGGAGGGAACCAATACTGCGCCGCCATCACGGGCGTGCCGAACGCCATGGGTTCTTACCGGGTGGACATCAGCGTGACGGGATACGTCACGGTGTTTGGCTTCCCCGTTGGCCAAGAACAAGCCTATGGATCCTTCGTTTTGGATGTGGGAACCGAGGGGTGCACCAACCCAGAGGCCGTCAACTACGATCCGACAGCTGTCATCGATGACGGAAGCTGCGTGCTCGACAATTGCTTCGGTGACGTCAACGGCGACAACACCGTTTCGGTGGGTGACCTGCTTGAGATATTGGCGGAGTTCGGTTGCACATCGGGATGCACCGTGGACATCAGCGGAGATGGGTTGGTGACTGTCACCGATTTGCTTGAATTGCTCGGTGTTTACGGGGCAAGTTGCGGCTGATCTAGTCTCTACGACAATGGAACCAAAAGGCCCGGCATTCGCTGGGCTTTTTGTTCTCAATCACCACAACCGAGCCGTTTCGTATTTTTACCACCTAACCTCCTGCCATGGCAATCTCTCGCGTTTTCCTTGTTGTGCTGATGGGTCTGTTGACCCACACTGGTCTTGCCCAGTGCAACTACACGCTCGACATGTACAGCAACCTCAGCTCCGGTCAAACCGACACCGAATCCGAGGTGCTCGCTGGCACTTTGACATCCGTGACGTTCAACTTGAACTTCACAGGCACCGGTGCGAGTTACCCCGCAGACATGATGGTGTACTTGTACGCGCCCAATGGAGACTGCATCGTTTGGGGTGGATGGAACATCAACCCGACGGGGGGATGCACCGACGTGGGAACGGGGTTTGACAGCTCATGGCCTGCCAACTGGAGCACCACGGTGAACGGCTTTTACACGTACACCTTGAACACGGCCGCGTATGGTCTTGATGGTGCTGGCGAATGGACCGTGACCATCCAGAACGCGTGGACAGGATCGGCCGTGGCGACGTACGACCTTGAAATCGTCTTCACAGGCATCTGTGCGGGCGACTGCTTCGACCCCGGAGCCTGCAACTTTGTGCCTGACGCCACGTTGCCCAACAATTCGCTTTGCATCTACGCCTCAGACCTCTACCCTAGCGGGTTGTACGATTGCGACGGCATCTGCTACGCAGACCTTGACGGCGATGGCATCTGCAACGCATTGGAAGTGCCCGGTTGCGACGAGCCTTATGCGTGCAACTTCAACCCTGCGGCGACCGACCCTGCTCCTGCAGACGATCCGTGCACCTACCCTGCCAACGACAACGTGGACTGCGACGGCAACAGCCTGTTGCCCCAATTTTTGACACAGCCACAGAACATCACGGTGTCATGCACCGCCATCCCAGCCCCACCGCAAGTCGCAGCGCAGCCTGCCCCTGCAGCGGTGGCGTACCAAAGCTTGTTCCCTTCAAGTTGCTACGACACTGCGCCAGCCATTGAGCCTGTTCTCCTGGAAACGGAATACCCCGGTTCTTGCCCGGGCGAGGCCACCATTGAACGCCTATGGACCATCACCGATTGCATGGGTCGGTCCAACACACACATGCAGGTCATCAACGTGGTTGACAACACCCCACCGGAAGTCTTCAACGACTTGGCCCCGATTCAGCTGGGTTGCGACGACGCCGTGGTGTTTGAACCTATTGACGCCGAAGATGCGTGCGGCGGAGAAATCTTGTTCTTGGGCACCCCCGACATTGTCACTACACCCGGCATCTGCGATGGGGACTTCACCCGAACCAAGACCACTGTCATTTCTGACCAGTGCGGCAACGAAACGACCATCATCCAAACGTTGGTGGTGGAAGACAACGTTGCCCCCATTTGGTTGAGCGAGCCTGATCAGTTTGTTGTCACGGACGATTTGGACGCTGGTGGGTTCGAAATCCCTGTGGCCCAGGACGATTGCTCGGATTTTCAAATTGATTTGAACGTGACCTACGAAGAGGGCGCGTGCCCTCTGGCACAGGTGCTGACACGGACCTTCGTGGCCACGGACGAATGTGGCAACGTATCCACCGAGTGGGTACAAACCATCACAGAGTCCACAGACCTTTCGGCCAGTGTCGAATTTGACGCCGTCAGTTGCCATGGTGGTTCTGACGGCAGTGCCACAGTGATGGCCGAAGGCGGTGTTGGACCCTACGTGTTGAATTGGGGTGGCTACAACCCTGAGGCTTTGCCTGCCGGTCAATACACGGTTCAAGTGACCGACGCCAACTTGTGCAACGTGGCCCTTCCCTTCTTGATCACGGAGCCTGGGGAATTTGTCTTGGAATTGACTTCCACCATCCCAGAGTGCACCGACCCCAACAGTGGAACCATCACGGCCATTGTGGGAGGTGGTACGGGCGAGGTCGCCTTGGATTGGGGTGGCATCAATCCAGATGCTGTATCGGCAGGAACCTACACGGTCGTTGCCATCGATGAAAGCGGGTGTGAAACCGAAGACATTGTCACGGTACTTCCTGCGGAAATCCCCGAGTCGTTGGAGCTGCTGGGGGCTACAGAGGTGGTCCAAGGTGACAGTGCTGCCTACTACTACGAGTTCACCCAAGGAAGCACTTACGAGTGGACCTTCACGGGAGCAACCGAAGAGGAAGTGAATCAAATCTTTGCCATTTCACTGTTGTGGGACAGCGTGGGCACACAAACTGTGTGCGTGACCGAGACCAACCTCGATGGGTGCACGGGTGAGCCTGTTTGCCTCGACGTCGAGGTCGGAGTGAACACGGGCTTGCACGAGGCATCCAATGTGGCATTGTCCCTTTTCCCCAACCCTACTCAAGGTCGCCTGACGATTCAATCCAATCAGGCGCTGTTGAACAAGGGATACAGCGTTTTCAACGCCCTGGGATCCATTGTCAAGCGTGGCACCATTGTCCAGCTCTATCAGTCCATTGACCTGACTGGGTTGCCAGACGGACAATACCTCTTGAAATCAGAAGGTGCTGCGGCGGTGAGCTTCCAGCTCATTCGTTGATTGGGACAAGAGCATGTCGGGTGCGCACCCGACACGCTCCCAGCATTCAGCTGCTTAAGGAACCTTGATGCATCGAACCGAGAAGCCATCTCGAGCGTCGTAATCTTCGCGAATCTCCGCCTGATTGTCAAGGCAGTTCAATTCCACCGTGCTGACGTATGGCGGTGCCGGTGTTGAAGACCACCAATACCCGTAACAACCCTGTCCGCTCACGTATCCGGAGAACTCTTTGCTCCCTGAAGGCTTGGCTGCAAATCCAGACTGGTTGGTGCCATTTCCCCCATCGTCCCATCCTGCCTTGGATTTCAAGGATCCACCAGCATGCCCTTGTCCACCACATGCATCAATCAACGATTGCCAATCCGTGGTGCTTGGCACATGCCACCCTTGTGGACAAAGCCCCCGAGAATCCGTAACCGCGTACCAATTGTACAGCACCGCATGACCAACTTGTTCGGCGGCACTGCTGGTGGCTGAATGCCAGTCTTGGTCCTTGAGTCCCATGGGGATGGAATCTCCATTCAAGAATTGATGGGATGCCAAGTCCTCAGCCATCCAACAGTGTCCGTCCAGCTCCACCACCCCATACCTTTTGCCTTGGTGATGCATCGACCCTGGACATCGCGTCCTTTTGGCAACCTGATTTGTTGAAACGCATTGGGTCAACGAGACGAGCGATGCCGCCAACATCATCCAGCGCATCGTCGGCAACATCTGCGCAGGAAAAAGGCCCCGTCCGTGAAGACGAGGCCTTTGAAAATTTTGTGTATCAACCTTCACGTCAGTGGGCAACAACCAGTTGCTTCACCACCCGGTTGCTTTCCTCCGTCAACACCATTTGATAGGTGCCGTTGGCAAGGTTCGCCACGTTGATGACGTTTTGTCCTCCGACCAAACGTTCGCTCAACACGACGCGACCGGTGGCATCCACGATCTGAAGGTCTTTGGGTTCGAAACCATGGGTGTTCACAACCACCACGTCGTTCGCAGGGTTCGGGAACGCCGTGAATGCGACGCTCGTTTCACCCACACCCGACACCGTGCCGTTGACCACCAGGGAAACCACGTCACCTTCGCAACCGTCGGCGTTGGTTTCTTGAACGGTGATTGCCCCCTCCTCGAGGAGCCAAACAACGCTCACCTCATGGGTGCTCGCTCCATCAACCACAACACCACCTTCCACGGTCCAGTTGTACTCAGACCCTGCTGTGAAGCCGTAGGTGTAAACGGTAGGTTCGTTCACCGTCACCTCAGTCTCACCCACCAATTCTTGGTTGAAGATGTAGACACATTCGTTCGCGTCGTGCAACGTCGCTTCTGCATTGAAGTTGCACGCGTTCATGTTCATGCATCCGTAGCATCCGAAGTCGCATGACCCGTTGTCTGTGGTTGCTTGATGGTTGAAGTTGCACGCAAACGCATCGGTGCATCCTTCTGCATCGTACGTGCAGGTGCCGTTGTTGTCCGTTGCCGCAGGATCGAAGTTGTTCGCACCCATGTCGGTGCAGCCGCCCACTTCGTCCGCATCACAAATGCCATCGCCATCGAGGTCATTCACGCAGTTGCCTGCGCAGTCGACCCCGCCTGTTGCATTGACGCAGCTTCCGTCGTTGATCACTGCATCCGCGTCGTAGTTGCAGGCTGACTCATCTGTGCAACCGAGGCCTGCACATGCCGTGAAGTCACAGCTGCCATTCTCGACGGTGGCCTCCTCCTCGAAGTTGCACGCCAATGGGTTGGTGCAACCTTCGACATCGTTGCCGAAGCACGATGCGAAATCGCAGGATCCGTCATTGACCGTGGCTGCTTCGTCGTAGTTGCATGCTGTCGCGACGTTGCAACCAAAGACTTGACAAGTGGCAAAGTCACAGCTGCCATCGTTGTACGAGGCCTGCGCGTCGTAGTTGCATGCGGCCAGCACCGTGCATCCGCCAGGAACACACGTGTTGCCTTCGGCATCGAAGAACGAGCAAGGCTCGTCTTCTGCACCGTAGTTGCATGCCATTTCGTTGAAGCATCCTCCGTCAGCGTTGCCGAAGAGGCAGCTGAAGTCACAAGAGCCTGGCAGGTAGAAATCTGCTTCAGGATCGAAGTTGCATGCGAACGGCAAGACACAGCCTCCTTGCAGGATGATGCACGTGCCATTGTCGTCGGTGGCGAACGGGTTGAAGTTCACCGCGTCTGTGTTCGTGCAACCAGGAATCTCTTGCTCATCGCAAACGCCGTCTCCATCTGCATCATTGATGCATGACCCGTCACATTCGAGGAATGGAATGGATGGGTAATCGCATGCACTTGCACTGCCCAAAGAAGCCTCTGGGTCGTAGTTGCAGGCTTCAGGATCCGTGCAGCCCACGCAGCTTGAGAAGTCGCAAAGGC
This sequence comes from uncultured Comamonadaceae bacterium, assembly GCA_964552305.1. Lineage (GTDB taxonomy): Bacteria > Bacteroidota > Bacteroidia > Flavobacteriales_D > Sanyastnellaceae > UBA11663. The sequence continues at coordinate 1,209 of CAZKGY010000013.1, read as the reverse complement.
TCACCACGATGTAGTCCGCGTCTGGGTTGTAGTTGCATGCAAATGGCAACAAGCATCCAGCCACCAAACAGCTTCCATCGTCTTCGGTGGCGTTCGGGTCGTAAGCAGGGTTGCCCGGCTCAGTGCATCCCTCCACTTCCAGTTCGTCACAAACGCCATCGCCGTCTGCGTCGTTGATGCAGCTTCCATCGCAGTTTTCGAATTCGGCCGCGTACTCGCAAGAATCGTCGTCGATTGTCGCGTCGCCGTCGTAGTTGCAAGCCATGTCATCCGTGCAACCTGCACACGAGTCAAACTCACAAGCGCCAGGCAATTGGTAGTCGGCATTCGCATCGAAGTTGCAGGCCTCTGCAATCAAACATCCGCCAACCAAGCAAGAGCCATCGTCGAACGTCGCGTTGGGGTCGAATCCTGGGTTGGTTGGATCCGTGCATCCGCCAATTTCCGAATCGTCGCAAATGCCATTGCCGTCCACATCCGATTCGCAACCGCCGTTGCAAACGTTCAATGCATCCAGTTCGCCTACGCAGTCATCCACGTCGTCGCAAATGCCGTCAGCGTCAGCGTCTTCTGTGCAGTCGCCTCCGCAGACCCCCACGGCGTCAAGCTGGTTGCCGTCGCAGTCGCAGTCACCGGCTGGGATGTCAGAGCATCCACACTCGTAGATCTCTCCAGGGCCGTTGCAAACGCCACAGGCATCGAGTTCGCCCACGCAGTCGTCCACGTCGTCGCAGATGCCATCCATGTCGGCGTCAGCAGCGCAATCGCCACCGCACACGCCCAAGGCATCGAGCTGGTTGCCGTTGCAGTCGCAGTCACCGGCTGGGATGTCAGAGCATCCGCACTCGTAGATTTCTCCCGGGCCGTTGCAAACGCCACAGGCGTCAAGTTCGCCCACGCAGTCATCTACGTCGTCGCAGATGCCATCCATGTCAGCGTCAGCCGCGCAGTCGCCACCACACACGCCCAAGGCGTCTTCCGTGGCATCACCGCCGCATTCGCCATTGCAATCCACGTCCGCAATGCAGTTGCCGTCGCAGTCAAAGTTTTCTGCAGCAAACTCACAAGAACCATCGTCCAACGTGGCATCTCCATTGTAGTTGCAGGCCATCTCGTCCGTGCAACCCAACACGTCGTACTCGCAAGAGCCGTCATCGTACTGGGCTGAAGCGTCGTAGTTGACAGCCGTGTCGTCGGTGCAACCGCAAG
>CAZKGY010000012.1:0-17693 GCA_964552305.1 uncultured Comamonadaceae bacterium | reverse complement strand
CCGATCCCTCCCGCCATGATGACGGCGTAGGTGTTGGGGATGTGGGCCATGTCAGTGCGCGGGTTTCGCCGGGGAAGACCACTCAGGACAGGTGGGGCATTTCGCAGCGCCTTGGGAGGTGCTGCAACCAACCAGGCCGATTCCTACCACCAAAAGGGCGAGAAGGCCAAACGTCTTTGCGGTTGCTTTCATGGTCGCGAAGTTAGCTTGTACCTTCGTCCCATGGCGTTGTTTTTTCACATTGGCCGGTACGTCACGTTCATGCGTGGGGTGTTGCGTCGCCCAGAAAAGGGGGCGGTCTTTCGGCGAATGTTGCTGGAAGAAATGAACGCCATCGGCATCCAGAGTTTGGGCATTGTGGCGCTGCTGAGCGTATTCATGGGCGCCGTGATTTGCATCCAAACCGCCCACCAAATTTCGGGTTGGATTCCGGTGTACACCATCGGATTCACGGTTCGTCAAACGATGATCCTCGAATTCAGTCCCACGTTGATTCCCGTCATTCTCGCGGGCAAGGTGGGCTCGAACATTGCCTCCCAGCTGGGGACCATGCGTGTCACCGAGCAAATTGACGCCTTGGAAATCATGGGTGTGAACAGCGCGGGACATTTGGTTTTGCCGAAGATGGTGGCAGCCCTGGCGTGCATTCCTTTTTTGGTTGTCCTGAGCATGGGCCTGGGCATTTGCTCCGGGATGTGGGTGGGCGTGTCCACCGGCGTAAGCTCCATCGCCGATTTTGAATACGGCATGCAAGTGGACTTCAACGCCTTTGACGTGGTCTACGCCTTGGTGAAGACATGCGTGTTTGCCTTGATCATCAGCACCGTGAGCGCCTACCATGGTTACCACACGTCGGGAGGCGCACTGGAAGTGGGCAAAAGCAGCACGAAAGCGGTGGTGTATGCCGTCGTCATTGTGATGGTGGCCAATTTGGTGTTGACGCAAATGTTGCTTGGCTGACGGAGTCGCATGATTGAGGTCAAACACATATCGAAGTCCTTTGGCGCACAAAGCGTGTTGAACGATGTCAGCGCCACGTTCCATCCGGGCAAGGTGAATTTCATCATCGGCCGGAGCGGTTCGGGCAAAAGCGTCCTGACCAAATGCACGGTGGGACTGCTCGAGCCTGATCAGGGTCACGTGAGCTACGACGGCAGGGACTTCACGGCGATGAACCTCCGTGAGCGAAAGGAAGTGCGCCAAGAAATTGGTATGCTGTTTCAAGGCAGTGCCCTGTTTGACAGCATGACCGTTATGGAAAACGTCATGTTTCCGCTTCGCATGTTCAGCGAATCGTCGGAGCCAGCCATGCAAGAGCGCGCCGCGTTTTGCCTCGAGCGCGTGCAGTTGCCTGAGGCAGGCGACAAATACCCCTCGGAATTGAGTGGAGGGATGCAGAAGCGCGTGGGCATTGCCCGTGCCATTGCCATGAATCCCAAGTACCTGTTTTGCGACGAGCCCAATTCTGGGCTGGATCCACAGACCGCCATCGTCATCGACAACTTGATTGTGGATTTGACCCGGGAATTCAACATGACCACGGTGGTGGTTTCGCACGACATGAACAGCGTGATGGAGGCTTCGGATTTCATCCATTTTGTGCACCAAGGAGGCATTGCTTGGAGCGGTAAGGCCGACGGGTTGATGAAGGCGAAGAGCCAAGAGTTGAACGAATTCATCTTCGCCTCGAGAATGATGCGAGACTTACGGGATCACATGCGATGAGCGAGTTCATTCCCTACCAACTTCCCCGTTTGTCCGAGCAGGACATGGTGGCCCGAAGCAAGGAGTTCCTTCGCGACATGGAGGGCCGAAGGAGTGCCCGGGTGTTTTCTCCCGAGGCCATTCCGTTGGAGGCCGTGAGGCATTGCATTGCCACCGCGGCGACCGCCCCGTCGGGTGCGCACAAACAGCCTTGGACCTTTTGCCTGGTCACCGACCCAGTCCTTCGTTCCCGCATCCGTGAGGCCGCGGAAGCCGAGGAATACAAGAACTACCACGGACGCATGAGCGATGCGTGGTTGAAGGATTTGGAACCGTTTGACACCAACCACGTGAAGCCCTTCATCGAGGAGGCCCCCGCCTTGATCGTGGTCTTCAAGCAAGTGTTCGACGAGCAAGTCGAAGGCAAAAAACCCAACTACTACGTCAACGAGAGCGTGGGCATCGCCGTGGGCATGTTGCTCACAGCCCTGCATCAAATTGGCCTCGTGGCGCTCACCCACACGCCTTCACCCATGGCATTCTTGGCGGAGGCCTTGGAACGGCCCAAAAACGAGCGTGCCTACCTCAACATCCCCATCGGATATCCCGCCGAGGGATTGACCGTGCCCAACCTCACGCGGAAGCCCTTGGAGGAGGTTCTTGTCGAATACCACGGGGTGTAAGGTTGAAAAGGGCCCGCGTTCCGGTCGTTTTCACTGCCAATTCGTTCAAAAGTTTCGAACATCGCATGAAAGGGCTCAAGCGATGCCGTTAATTTGCGCCCGAATTCACGAAGAACAGAACCTACAGATCATGTCTGACATTCAAGAAAAAGTGACCGCAATCATCGTTGACAAGTTGAACGTTGATGCAGCAGAAGTAACCACGGAGGCCTCATTCACCAACGATTTGGGCGCTGACTCCCTGGACACGGTGGAGTTGATCATGGAATTCGAAAAAGAGTTCAACATCGCCATCCCAGACGACCAAGCTGAGAAAATCAGCACGGTGGGACAGGCTGTGGACTACATCTCTCAGAACGCGGGTTGATCCTGCGTTCTCTATGAAGCAAAGATTACACACGGCGTGGCACTGCGTAGGGTAGTTGTGACTGGCCTGGGGGCGTTGACGCCTTTGGGAAACGACGTTCAGACGTCTTGGAAAAACTTGGTGGATGGCGTAAGCGGGGCGGCCCGCATCACGCGGTTTGACCCCGAGAAATTCAAGACGCAATTCGCGTGCGAAGTCAAGGGCTTCGACGCGACCGAATTCCTGGACCGCAAGGATGCGAGGAAGATGGACATGTTCACCCAGTACGCCGTGGTGACCTCCGAAATGGCCTTGCGCGACGCAGGCTTGTCGACGGATGATGGCTCCCTAGACCCAGACCGAGGTGGTGTCATATGGGGATCGGGGATTGGGGGTTTCCAAACCTTCATGAACGAAGCCAAGAACTTCTACCTCGGCGACGGCACGCCACGTTTTTCTCCATTCTTCATCCCGATGATGATCACGGACATTGCTCCAGGACACATCAGCATCAGGAATGGATTGCGGGGCCCCAACTACGCCACGGTGTCGGCATGCGCCAGCTCGACCCACGCCCTGATCGATGCCTTCAACACCATTCGCCTCGGCAAGGCCGACGCGATTGTCACAGGAGGTTCCGAAGCGGCGGTGGTGGAAGGTGGCATCGGTGGCTTCAACGCCCTGAAGGCGTTGTCCACCCGCAACGACGACCCTGCCCGGGCGTCTCGGCCGTTTGACGCGACCAGGGACGGATTCGTGCTTGGTGAAGGCGGTGCCGCCATCATCTTGGAGGACTTGGAGCACGCCCAAGCGCGTGGTGCCAAGATTTACTGCGAAATGGTCGGAGGCGGCATGACGGCCGACGCGCACCACATCACGGCCCCCCATCCCGAGGGCTTTGGCGCGAGAAACGTCATGAAGAACGCATTGACCGACGCGGGCATGTCCCCGGAGGACATCGACTACGTGAACGTCCACGGCACGTCTACGCCATTGGGCGACGTTGCGGAGACAAAGGCGATCCAGCAAGTTTTTGGGGACCACGCCTACAACTTGAACATCAGCTCCACGAAGAGCATGACCGGCCACCTGCTCGGTGCCGCCGGAGCAGTGGAAGCCATGGCATGCATCATGTCCATCGTGGACCAGGTGGTGCCGCCCACCATCAACCACGAACACGCCGACCCCGAGTTGGATGAGCGTTTGAACTTCACCCTGAATCAAGCCCAAAAGCGGGAGGTTCGGGCCGCCTTGAGCAACACCTTCGGATTTGGCGGACACAACGCATCCGTGTTGTTCAAAGCCTTTGCATGATTTCCCTCTGGAAGCGATTTCAGCGAGCCACGCACCAAGGGCCTGACAAGGACATCCAATCGTTGGTGTCCAGGGAGTTTGGGCTTCGTGTCCGTCAGCGCAGCGCCTACGACGAAGCCTTGACCCATTCGTCCATGCTGGACGGGGACAAAACCGGACTCAAAAGCAACGAGCGCCTCGAGTTTTTGGGAGACGTCGTGCTGGACATGACCATGGCCCAATACCTCTACAGGGCATTTCCAGACGCCCAGGAGGGGGAGTTGACGAAACGAAAAAGCCGGGTGGTCAACCGCAAGAACCTCAATTTGCTCGGCAAGAACATGGGGCTGCATCACCTGATTCGGGCCAAGATGCGCCGAGAGGACATCCATGACAGCATGGTGGGCAATGCCCTTGAAGCACTCATCGGAGCACTGTACCTCGACCACGGCTTCAAGCGCACCCAGCGCGCGGTCCTCGCGATGCTGAAGCATTATGGCCTCGATGAACAAGTCAACGAAACGTCGGACTTCAAGAGCCAACTGTACCAGTGGGCGACCAAGCGGAAGAAGCGCCTGGCCTTCGAAGTCTTGAGGGACGATGACGGAGCGGGAGAGGATCGCTACGAAATTGCCGTCAAGATCAACGGCCGTATCGAAGGAATCGGGGTAGGCCGGTCGAAGAAGTTGGCAGAACAAGAGGCCGCAAGAAGGGCTTGGAAGAAGGTGTTTGAGCGCAGGAAGGCCCGTGGCAAAGGGGGGCAAAAACGCGGCGATGCAGCATCTTCTTGAATGGGATTACGTGCCCGAGTACGAGTTGCTCGGCATCAGTTCTTCGATGGGGAGCCACCGTTTGGCGTGGGCGTTCAACCGCGCCTTTGGTTGGAACATGGCATGCGCCGACGACGTGTTGGCCGCGCCATCCAAGTCTAAGGAACCATCCAGCCACCCAACCCTGCGTTGGATTGACGAAGCGAGCGGCACCTCGGTCACGCTGGTGTTGAATCGAACGTCGGAAGGCACCTTGGCCAATGGGGCTGGCGCCCTCGATTATTTGCTTGTGGTGCATCATTTGGAAACCCCGCCCCACGAATTGATGGCGGAGTTGAGGCGCTTGAGGGAGGTGTCGTTTGTCACGGCCCTCGATCCGGAGGCCATTGGTGCTTTGGAGCCGTTGATGGCCCTCGACTGACGCCCTTTCTCGGGGATTTCACGCCTTCGTTCCTTGTCAATCCCCTCGCAATGCGCATTTTTGCACGCGGCAGGAAACGCCCCGCCTCACGATCACCCTTACGAATGACTGCTACCCCTTCTGTACCCAAGAGCACCAAAATCGTCGCGACACTCGGTCCGGCCACTTGGGACAAAGACGTGCTGACCCAACTGATTGCCGAAGGCGTCAACGTCGCGCGCATCAACTTTTCGCATGGCTCCCACAAGGACCATGGCAAGACCATTGACACGGTCCGTGAGATCGATGCAGAATTGGGCACGTACACGGCGATCCTTGCAGACCTCCAAGGCCCCAAACTCCGGGTGGGCGACATCGATGGAGGGGAGATGCCTTTGGTCGAAGGGGAGACCTTGACGATTCGCGTGGGCAAAGGCACGGGCCGTGATGGCACCGTGTACACGGATTACGAATCGTTCGCCCAAGACGTCAAGCCTGGCGAGCGCGTCTTGATGGACGACGGCAAGTTGGTCCTTCGCGTGCTGGAAACGGACGGTTCGGAGGAGGTGTCGTGCGAGGTCATTCACGGCGGACCCCTGCGCCCTCGAAAAGGATTGAACCTGCCCGAGACGAAGGTTTCCTTGCCGTGCATCACGCCCAAGGACGCGGAGGATTTGGCGTTTGCCTTGACCAAAGACGTGGACTGGATTGGGTTGTCCTTCGTGCGTCGCGCCTCGGACATCGTTGAGCTGAAGGAGGAAGTGGCGAAGGCTGGCAAGCACGCCCGCGTGGTGGCCAAAATCGAAAAGCCCGAAGCCATCGAAGAGATTGACGAGATCGTGGCCAACACGGATGCCGTCATGGTGGCCAGGGGAGACTTGGGCGTGGAGATGCCGATGCAGGAAGTGCCGTTGTTGCAGAAGGAAATTGTCCAGAAGTGCATGGTGGCAGGCCGACCCGTCATCGTGGCCACCCAAATGTTGGAGAGCATGATTGAGTCTGCGACCCCGACACGTGCCGAGGTGAACGACGTGGCCAACGCCGTGCTTGACGGGGCTGACGCAGTCATGCTCAGCGGAGAAACCAGCGTGGGCAAATACCCAATCAATGCGGTTCGGGCGATGCGTCAAGTCATCGAGAACATGGAAGCCAAAGGCGACATGTCGTACCCCGAGCGTCCACCGCTGAGCCATGAGGACGACCGCTTCATCTCAGACAGCATCTGTTACAACGCTTGCCGTTTGGCGCGTCGCGTCAACGCCGCAGCCATTGTGACCATGACCTTCTCGGGGTACACGGCCATCCAAGTGAGCAGCCAACGCCCCAGCGCCAAGATTTACATGTTCACGGCAAACCGAAAGGTGTTGAGCCAGATGAGCTTGGTGTGGGGGGTCTACGCGTTGCCGTATTCGAAAATGGTCAGCACCGACCACACCATCGCCGACATCAAATACCTGCTCTACAAAGGAGGCAAGGTGAAAGAGGGCGATTTCGTGATTCACCTGGCGTCCATGCCGATCGCCGACGCGGGCATGACGAACATGCTGAAGTTGAGCCGGGTCTGATTCCGGCATCCTTCTCCTCTGAAGGTTATCTTCGCGGGCGCGGCCCGCGTCCATTCGGTCCGCAAACGCAACCCGAACAGACGCCCACGCACCCATGGCATTGAAATTTCCTGAACGCGGTCCCCTTGACTTGCCCTCCTTGTCCCAGGAGTGGTTGAAGGTTTGGGACGAAGAAAACACGTTCCAGCAGAGCGTCGAATCACGCCCTGCCGACAAGCCCTACGTCTTCTTCGAGGGCCCTCCCTCCGCCAACGGGAAGCCAGGCATTCACCACGTGATGGCCCGGGCAATCAAGGATATTTTTTGTCGGTTCCAGACCCTGAAGGGACATCGGGTGGAGCGCAAAGCGGGTTGGGACACGCACGGGCTGCCGGTGGAATTGGGCGTGGAGAAGGAGCTGGGCATCACCAAGGAGGACATTGGCACCAAGCTCAGCGTGGAAGAGTACAACGACGCATGCCGGAAAACGGTGATGCGTTACACCTCGGAGTGGAACGAGTTGACCCGCCAAATGGGGTATTGGGTCGACATGGAGGCGCCCTACGTCACCTACCACACCAAGTACATGGAGTCGGTTTGGTGGCTTTTGGAGCAGCTGTACAACAAGGGGATGCTCTACAAAGGCTACACGATTCAGCCTTACAGCCCCATGGCAGGCACGGGATTGAGCTCGCACGAATTGAACCAGCCGGGCACCTACCGGGACGTCAAGGACACCACAGTGGTGGCGCAGTTCCGTGCCGTGCCTGAGGCCAAGTCGAGCCTGCTGAGCCGTCTCGGATTGACGGACGACAGCCTGCCCGTGGACTTTTTGGCTTGGACGACCACCCCTTGGACGCTGCCCTCCAACACCGCGCTGACCGTGGGTCCCGACATCGATTACGCGGTCGTCAAGACCACCAACCGTTACACCGAGACAGAGGGATACGTCGTCCTTGCAGAGGCCCTGTTGGCCAAGCAATTCGGGGACAAAAAGGCCCCTGACCACGAAGTCGTGGGCAAGTTGAAGGGCCACGAATTGGTGGGTCTGCGCTACGAGGCGCTGCTCGACTGGGCCCTGCCCATGGACCATCCCGAGGCAGCGTTTCGGGTCATCCCTGGAGACTTTGTGACCACGGAGGATGGCACAGGCATTGTGCACACGGCGCCGACCTTTGGTGCCGACGACGCACGCGTGGCGAAAGATGCAGGTGTGCCAGCCATGCTCGTGGACGACGGCCACGGCCACGGCGTGCCCCTTGTCGATTTGCAGGGCCGGTTCCGGGTGGGGCCGTTTGCGGGCCGTTGCGTGAAGGCCGAATTCGAGCCGACAACCAACGACGACGCGAAGCCCCTGGATGTGGAAATCGCCATTTTGCTGAAGGAGCGGGGCCAGGCCTTCAAGGTCGAGAAGTACGAACACAGCTACCCCCACTGCTGGCGCACAGACAAGCCCATTTTGTACTACCCGCTGGATTCATGGTTCGTCCGCGCCACCGCCGCCAAAGAGCGCATGATGGCCCTGAACGACACGATTCAGTGGAAGCCGGCGAGCACGGGGACTGGAAGGTTTGGCAAGTGGCTTGAAAACGTCAACGATTGGAACCTCAGCCGTTCCCGATTCTGGGGCATTCCCCTGCCGATCTGGCGGACCGAGGACGGCACCGAGGCGCGTTGCATTGGGTCGATTGAAGCCTTGAAGGAGGCATGCGCCGACGCCGTGGCCCAGGGCCTCATGACGGAAAACCCTTTCGAGTCTTTCCAACCGGGCGACATGTCGGAAGCGAACTACGACCAAGTCGACCTTCACAAGCACGTCGTGGACAAGGTCGTTCTGGCGGCAAGCGACGGCCGCCCCATGCGCCGTGAGGCGGATTTGATTGACGTGTGGTTTGACAGTGGAAGCATGCCGTACGCCCAATGGCACTATCCCTTCGAAAACCGAGACAAGGTGAATCGCGGGCAGGCATACCCGGCCGATTTCATTGCGGAAGGCGTCGACCAGACCCGTGGGTGGTTCTACACCTTGCACGCGATCTCGACGATGGTGTTTGACAAGGTGGCCTACAAGCGGGTGGTCTCCAATGGCCTCGTCCTGGACAAGAATGGCCAAAAGATGTCCAAGCGATTGGGCAACGCGGTCGATCCCTTCGACACGTTGGCCAAATTTGGCCCGGACGCCACCCGTTGGTACATGATCACCAATGCCCAACCATGGGACAACCTGAAGTTTGACGTCGAGGGCATCGGCGAGGTGCAACGCAAGTTTTTCGGCACGCTGCACAACACCTACAACTTCCTGGCTTTGTATGCCGGCGCGGATGGGTATCGCGGGGACGAGGCAGCGATTGGACACGATGCTCGGCCCGAAATCGATCGGTGGATCTTGAGCCGCTTGCAGGGATTGATGGAAGAGGTGGGAGAGGCGTACGAAGCGCTGGAGCCGACGCGTGCTGGCAGGGCCATCCAAGACTTTGTGGTGGACGACCTGAGCAATTGGCATGTTCGGTTGAGCCGTCGCCGCTTTTGGAAGGGCGACATGAACGCCGACAAGCAGAGCGCGTACCAAACCCTCACGACGTGCTTGGAGGCGGTGGCCATTTTGGCGTCACCCATCGCCCCATTCTACACGGACCGGTTGTACCGCGACGTCACAGGCGAAGCATCTTCGGTCCATTTGGCGGACTTCCCTGAAGCCAATGCCGACCTGCGTGACGTGGAATTGGAGGCGCGCATGACGCTGGCTCGTCAGCTTTCGTCGCAAGTGTTGAGCTTGCGAAAGCGCGAGAAAATCCGGGTTCGACAGCCGTTGCGTCGCATCATGGTTCCCGTGTTGGACGACGCCATGGCGGCGAGGCTGGATGCAATCGAAGCCTTGGTTCGAAGCGAAGTCAACGTGAAGGGCATCGAGGTGCTTCGGGACGACAGCGCCTTCGTGAAACGCGCCAAGGCGGACTTCAAAGCCCTGGGTCGCGCCATGGGACCACGGATGAAAGCCGTGGCGGCAGCCATCGGGTCGTTGCCTTCCGAATCGGTGTCGATGCTGGAGCGGGACGGCGTGCTTTCCTTGGATCCGGGAGACGGCCAAGGCCCCATCGAGTTGACCACCGAACACGTCACCATCCAGACGGAGGACATCCCTGGCTGGTTGGTTTCGAGCGAATCAGGGGTGACCGTTGCGCTGGACGTGACCATGGACGACGAGCTCAAGGCTGAAGGATTGGCCCGCGAACTGGTGAATCGCGTGCAAAACTTGCGCAAGGATGCCGGATTGGAGATCACTGACAGGATTGGGTTGTCTCTGCACGCGGATGACAACATTCGTCGTGCGTTGGAGGCCAATTTGGACTATATTCGGACTGAAACGCTGGCCATGGAGGTGAACTGGACAGGGGAAGCCGCTGGCGAACGCTTGGAACTCGAAGAAGGTGCTTCGGTTTGGGCCCAAGTGGAAAAAAAACATTGACGAAGCACGTAGATAGAATCGCACCATGGCTGAACTGAGATATTCAGACAAGGATTTGAAGGAGTTTGAGGACTTGATTCACGAGAAACTCGCGTCTGCGCGCGAGGATTTGGATCAGCTCCAGCGCTCGTTGTCCCACAGCGACGACAACAGCACCGAAGACACGGCACCCACGTTCAAGATGATGGAGGATGGCTCGGAGACCATGAGTCGAGAGGAGACGGCCCAACTTGCGGCGCGTCAGCAGAAGTTCATCCAGAGCCTTGAAAATGCCTTGCTTCGCATCAAGAACAAGACGTACGGCGTTTGTCGGGTGACGAACAAGCTCATTCCCAAGGAACGCCTCCGACTCGTGCCTCACGCCACGTTGTCCATCGAAGCGAAGCAGCGGCAGTGACCCTTCGATTGCCTCAGCTCGTTTGGCGGGTGCTGGTGCCTTTGTTGGTGTTGGACCAGCTCATCAAAGTTTGGGTCAAGACGGGGTTCACTGTGGGCGAAAGGATGGACTTCATCCCCGGCCTGTTGGAGCTCCAATTCATTGAAAACGAAGGCATGGCGTTCGGTTGGGCGCTGCCAGGTGTCGCAGGCAAGCTGGTGTTGACAGGGTTTCGTCTGGTGGCAGCGGTGGGCATTGGATGGTACATTCAAAAGCGCGTCGTGGAACGCGCGCCCAACGGCCTGTTGATTGCGCTCACTTGTGTGTGGGCTGGGGCCATGGGCAACATCATTGACAGCGCGGTGTACGGCCAACTGTTTGGCCGTTCAGGATGGGCCACGTTGGCGACCTTCCTCCCAGAGGATGGGGGGTATGCGCCTTGGTTCCAAGGCCACGTGGTGGACATGTTTCACTTTGTGGTGACATGGCCTTCTTGGTTCCCGATCGAGGCCATGGCCGGGAGGGAGGTCTTTCCTCCAATTTGGAACCTGGCCGACGCAGCCATTTCCGTCAGCGTGATCTGGATGCTGATCAAACAGCGGACGTACTTTCCGTCGGAGCGCTAGGGGCTTCCACCCAGTCGCCATGGCGTCGAATGAGGTCGATGAGGGCTTCCACAGCATCCTCTTCAGGCACGTTGCGCTCCACGACTTCCTTCTCTTTGTAGAGTGTGATTTTGCCTGGTCCCGTACCGACGTACCCGTAATCGGCGTCCGCCATTTCCCCGGGGCCGTTGACGATGCATCCCATGATGCCAATTTTGACCCCCTTGAGGTGGTGCGTGACCGCGCGAATTTTGGCGGTGGTTTCCTGAAGGTCAAACAACGTCCGGCCGCAGCTCGGACAGCTGATGTATTCCGTTTTGGAGGTGCGCGTCCTGGCCGCTTGCAGGATGCCAAACGACATGGAATTTCGCTTCATCAAGGCCGTTCCGGGTGCGTCTAGCCAAAGCCCGTCACCCAGCCCATCGAGCATGGGCCCACCCAAGTCGGTGGCGGCATGCAGGCTTAGACGTTCGTCGTCCAAACCATCCCAGGTCCGTCGAAAAACCACGGGCGCCTTCATGCCAAGGGCGTCCAGCGTGAGCACCGTCGCCTTCATCGCCATCATGGCATGGGCGTTGGTCGTTTCAACCACCCAAACCACGTCCTGACGCATGCTGTCTCCTGCCTTGCTGTGGCTCAGGCCTGCAAGCTCGTCGAGGCTCACGCGAACCCAATGAACCACGCCTTCTTTGGCCGGCGGTTGTTGCCCATCCCAAGCGTCAAACGTCCAGAGCGGATGGTGGTTCGCGGGGACCGATTCGAGGGATGTCCAGTGGTCGGCATCCACCAGCACTTGAAGCGTCCCAGGGAGGTCAAAGTCGATGGTTCGCTGGCCCACGTGCACCCAGTCGCAGGCGGTGTCGTCGAGGTGCCACTTGTCCAAGGGGACGCTGTACCGGTAGCCGGCGCCAAACAGGCTGGAGGGCTCAATGTCGCCCTCTCGCAGCGAATGAACCACCACAGGAACGTGAGTCCCGCCGAGGTTGGACACCTCATGGACTTCGCGCCGTTGGTATTCGAAGGGGTTGATGGATGAGGGCGCGACACCGATGGAAGGATGTCCATGGCGATTCGCGTAACGCTCCACGAGCATGCGCGCCACGGGCATTTCCGCCTCTGGTTCTTCCGTCAAGCTCACACGAATCGTGTCGCCCAGGCCTTCTTCGAGCAAGGTTCCAATGCCTAAGGCGCTTTTGATTCGACCGTCTTCGCCATCGCCAGCTTCAGTCACCCCCAAGTGCAGTGGGAAGTTCATCCCTTCCTCGTCCATGCGATGGACCAAAAGTCTGTACGCCTGCACCATCACGAGTGCATTGGAGGACTTCATGGAGACCACCACGTTCAGGTAGTCCTCGTCCACGCAGATCCTCAGAAATTCCAGGGCGCTTTCCACCATGCCCAAGGGTGTGTCTCCATACCGGCTCATGATGCGGTCGGACAGCGATCCGTGATTCGTGCCAATGCGCATGGCTCGACCCAAGGCCTTGCATTTCCGGACGAGCGGGGTGAATTTTTCACGAATCCGGTCCAATTCTGCTTCGTACTCTTCGTCGGTGTAGTCGATTGTTTCGAAACGCTTCTTGTCCGCGTAGTTCCCAGGGTTCACCCGGACCTTTTCGACAAAGTCTGCGGCGATTTCCGCGGCGTTCGGGGTGAAGTGGATGTCCGCCACCAAGGGGGTGGAATGCCCGGCATCTTTCAACGCCTGTCCAATGTCTTCCAGCCGCTGGGCTTGGCGTTTGCTTGGTGCCGTGATGCGCACCAGCTCGCACCCTGCGTCAATCATGCGGATGCTTTGCTCGACCGTCCCAGCCACGTCCAACGTGTCCGTGGTGGTCATCGATTGGACCCTGATGGGGTTGTCTCCCCCAATGCCAATGTTCCCTACTCTGACATCGCGGGTTTGCCTGCGCTGGTAGTCAAACGGCCGGTTGGAGGACTGGGAAGGCTGGGGCATGATTCAAGGTTGCGTTGTGAAGATAACCGCAGATTCCGCTGGATGTTGAACGGAAAGGGAGGCTAATTTTGAAATCCATGGCTCTCCGCAACCCCAATGCCCCTTCGGACGTGAACGCCCTGGTGTTGGGCGGTGTGCCATACGGGGACCGAAGCCGCATTGTGCGTTTGCTGACCGAGGAGCATGGCGTGGTGGCGTTGTGGGTGGCCAATGCGCGAAAGGACAAGGGCCTTTGGCACCCCATGGCCGCACTCCAGGTTGCCGAATTGACCCAAAAGAAGGGGCAAGGCTTGTGGCAAGGCCGCGGCGTGCATCGGGCCATGCCCCAGCTTGGCCTGCGGAATTCTCCGGAGCGAACCGCGGTCGCCTTTTTTGTGGCAGAATGTTTGGCACTCGTGTTGCACGAGGAAGGCCCCGCCGAAGAGGCATTCCACCTGGCCCTTGACGTTTGCATGCTTGTGGAATCGGCCGAGGATGTATCCATGATTCCCGTGCATTTCATGGCCCATCTGGTCCAAACGTTGGGGTTGCTTCCGCCCGTTGTCCCCCCATCGGCGAAAGGCTTCAACGTGGAGACTGGCGAGTACGTCTGGGGGCTGGGTGAGGGAAAGCATGTCCTCGACATGCCTGTCATCGCAGCCATGGTTGCCATTCCTGGCACAAAGTTTGATGACCTGCGGGTGATGAATTTGACGAGGATTCAAAGAAAGGAGTTGGCCTTGGGTGCGTTCCGATACATTCGGTCCCAGTTCGGGCTTCACCGTGAATTGAAAAGCTATGAGGTGCTGGAAGCGTTGTTTGCGTAACGGGCTGTTGCCGTTGGTCTGTTGGGTGGCCACTCCTGCTGCGGCGCAGCAGCCGGCCGTCAAAACCGCGCTTGACAGCCAGGTGGTCAAGGAGGCCAACGTCAACCAAATTCAGGTGATTTCCAATGGCGCGGCGGTGCCCTTTGCCACGGTGATCAACGTCCGTTCCGGCGCAGCCACCGCGGCAGACGTCAACGGCGTGGCGCTCATGCCCTCTTGGAACGTCGGAGACACCTTGCGCGTCCAATCTTTGGGCTTCCAGGAATTGCTCGTTGCGCCGGAGCCGCTGCCGTTCCAGGCCTTGAATTTGGTCCCCTCCTTGGTGGAAATCGAGGAAGTGGTGGTCCAATCCAACACATCGATGGTCGGCTCCAATTTGGCGATGACCTCGATTCGACAACTGGCGGCCAAGGTGCCCGCCGTGTCCGTCGAGACCACGGGCGACCTGCTCCAAGAGTCGGGTCAAGTCCACCTTCAGCAAAGCCAACAAGGAGGCATCAGCCCCGTGCTTCGAGGGTTCGAGGCAAACCGGGTGCTCCTGGTGGTGGATGGGGTCCGGATGAACAACGCCATATATCGCTCGGGGCACGTGCAGAACGCGGGAACCATCGATCCCTTTGCGGTCGTGCGCACCGATGTGGTCATGGGCCCTTCAAGCGTGATGTACGGCAGCGACGCGTTGGGGGGTGTGGTCCATTTCCGGACGGAATCCCCGACCACCACGCACGGATCGAGGCCGTTCACGGGGAGGGTGCTTGGTCAAACAACCACCGTCAACGGTGGATGGGCAGGGCACGCAAAACTTGCTTGGCACGGACAGAGGTTGGCCACGGTGACTTCGGTGACGAGGCGTCATTTCGGTGACTTGGCCATGGGCACGCGTCGAACGCACGGCGACAGCCTTTGGGGTTTGGTGCCTTTCGTGGTGGCGCGTGTGGATGGCCGGGACACGCTGCTGGTGAACGACGACCCAAACGTCCAGGCGTCGACGGGCTATGACCAAACAGACGTGACGCATCGCATGCGTGTCTTGCTGAACCGCGGCTTTGTCGACCTGAATCTGCAGCACAGCACCACCACCAACGTCCCGAGGTTCGACGCGTTGAACGATGTGTCCGGTGATGGTGTGACCCCTCGTTGGGCCGAGTGGTCGTACGGTCCGCAGCGGCGCACCCTGTTGGCTTCCACCTACCAGCGCTCGTTGGGGGGGATGCATTGGACCACCACGGGAAGCGCCCAGCGCATCCAAGAATCCCGCATCAAGCGGCGCTTCGGTTCGGACGCGCGAACCACCCAAGTGGAGACGGTGGATGTCCTCGGGCTCACAAGTTCCCTTCAAGGGTGGCGTGGGCCGTGGGCTTGGCAGGCAGGCGTGGATGGGCAATGGAACGCCGTGGATTCGGACGCGTCCGAAGAGCGGCTGGACACAGGGGAGGTGGGCGCGGCGCCCACCCGATACGCCGATGGGGGGTCCACGATGACAAGCATTGCGGCGTTTGCGGCCACCCATCGGGACGTCCGGAACACCACCATCCGGGTGGGTCTTCGCGGCAGCCACGCCGCCGTGGGTGCGTCCTTCGTGGACACGACCTGGGTGCGTCTGGCGAACCCCGACGTCGTGCAAAAGGGGGGAGCCGTGACGGGAAGCCTGTCGGCGCTGACCCGATGGAACAGCCGTTGGTCCACAGTGTCTGCCCTTTCGAGCGGGTTCCGTCACCCCAACGTGGACGACATGGGCAAGGTTCGAGAGAAGGGCGGTTTTGTCTTGATGCCCAACCCGAACCTTCGTCCCGAATACCTGTACACGGCAGAGCAGGCGCTTTCGTGGTCGATGGACCCCAACAGGGACGTTCTCAAGGTGGACGCGGCGGTGTTCGCGAGTTTGTGGAACGATGCCATCGTGCAGGCGAACGACACGTGGGAGGGGGATTCGTTGTTTTGGATTGATGGCGATTGGGCCCGCGTGCAGACAAACCAAAATTTGGACCGAGCCTGGGTGCGCGGGGCACGTTTCAACGTCTCGGCCAGGTTGTGGCCAAAGACGACGTGCCGCGGGGTCATCAATTGGACGCGGGGTTCGAGTTTGTCGGGGGATCCCACGCCGCTTGCCCACATTCCTCCGACGTTTGGGCGGGCCGAGGTTCGCCGTTCCCTTGCGGTGGGCCATGTGGGTTGTTTTGTGCAATTCGCGAGGGCCAAGCGTGCGGAGGACTACGGTCCGGGGTCCACGGACAACCTTGAGGAAGCCTTGCCTGAAGGAACGCCCTCTTGGGCCACGTTGAATCTGGAGGGTTCGTTGAAGGTGACGGATGCCTGGGAACTGCGTCTTGCCGGCGTGAACCTGCTGGATGTCCATTACAAGACCTTCGCTTCGGGCATTTCAGCGCCGGGGCGAGGGCTCAGGGCTACTGCAAGCGCGACTTTCTAATTACCTTCGACCATGCGTTTTGCGGATGTGGCGGGGCACCAAGTCCTCGCATCGACTTGGAGGAATGCGGTCTCGTCAGGCCGCGTGGCGCATGCGCAATTGCTCGATGGCCCCGAAGGGTCGGGGACGTTGGCGTTGGCCCGGGCCTATGCCCAGTACCTCACATGCGAGCAGCCTTCGGCCGACGACAGCTGTGGCGTTTGCAAGTCCTGCTTGGCCCACCGGCAATTGCAACACCCAGACGTGCATTGGTGCTTTCCGAGCTTCAAGGCGGACGGTGCCGACAAGGCCACCACGGAGCCCCATCAAAAAACCTGGAGGGAAGCCTTGCTCGCAAGCCCATCCTTGGGGCTGGAAGACTGGCTCGAGGCCCTTGGTGCCGACCGCAAGCAGCTGTTCATTTCCGTGGATGAGGCCCTCGAGGTCAACCGAAAGCTCGGCCTGAAGTCCTTCTATGGCGGCTGGAAGGTTTGGATTTGCTGGCTGCCGGAAACCATGCGGACGGACACGGCGAACAAATTTTTGAAGTTGATGGAAGAGCCCTCCGACCGAACCGTGATGTTGTTCATCACGGAGAACTCGGACCGCTTGTTGGCGACAATTCGTTCCCGGGTCCAGCGCATCCCTGTCCCGGCGTTGTCTGACGCCGAGGTGACCCAGGTCCTTCAATCCAAGCTTGCCATGGGCATGGAAGAGGCGTCGCAGGTGGCGCACGTGGCCGAGGGCAACCTTGCCAAGGCTTGGCGCCTTGCCAAATCGGGCAACGAACAATCGGATTTGCAGGGATTCATGGACTGGATGCGAGCTTGTTGGGCCAGGGATGGACAGGCGATCGTCGCAGGTTCTGAGCAATTTGGTTCCCTAGGCAGGGAAGGCCAAAAACGGTTCTTGCAGTATGCCCTGCACGTGATGCGCCAAGCAATTGTGATGCACGTGGGCACCCCAGAATTGGCCCGCCTCACCCGAGGCGAATCAGGCTTCTTGGACAAGTTCAAGGCCTTCATCCACCACCGCAACATCCTCGAATTGCGGGCATGCCTGGAAAAGGCACACGCCGACGTGGCCGGCAACGTCAACGGGAAGTTGGTCTTCGTCCAAATGAGTTTGCAAATTCACAAGCTCTTGCGGTTGCCGGCTGGTGAAGATTGACGTGCGGTGAATTAACTTCGTCACATGGGATGTTCTACGTGTAGCAAGGGGAGTGACGGATTGCCGAGGGGATGCAAGAGCAACGGGCAATGTGGCTCGTGTGGATGCGGTTCCATGACGGTGTTCGATTGGCTCGAGGGTGTGCCTTTGGCCGATGGATTGTCCC
>CAZKGY010000011.1:0-18276 GCA_964552305.1 uncultured Comamonadaceae bacterium | reverse complement strand
CGCCACCCACGAGGTGCGTGGCTCGGGCCCATGTCGAAGAAAGCGACAAAAGCACAAGCCCGAAAAGGGGTCGGAAGAGGTGGCTCCCCCGCAGGCAAAAGAATCGTGACAACGGCATGAAAGGGATGAATCAAAGATACGGGCCCAACCCATGAACAAGAGAGTCTGCCGAAAAGTTGCCCGGGGTCTTTGCCCTACCTTAGTGGCGTGGATACCAACGAGAAGCGGGACGAAGCGGTCCCCGAGCAGAGGGTGCGATTTGACACCCTGAACCTGCACCCAGACATCGAAGACGGATTGGAAGCCATGGGGTTTGAAGAGGCCACGCCCATTCAAGGGCAGTCGATTCCCCATGCCTTGAAGAAGAAGGACATCTTGGGCATTGCCCAGACAGGAACCGGCAAAACGGCGGCGTTCCTGCTGCCGACCATGGACCGAATCATGGACACCCCCAACGACGGGAAGGTGAAGGCCTTGATTGTGGTCCCGACGCGGGAATTGGCGATGCAGATTGACCAAGCGGCAGAAGGGTTTGGCTACTACACGGGCATCACAAGTTTGGCGATTTACGGAGGAGGCACAGGAAAGGAGTTTGCCCAGGAAAAAAAGGCCTTGACGGAAGGGGCCGACATCGTCATCGTGACGCCTGGACGCATGCTGTCTCACCTGACCCTGGGTTACGTGGACTTGTCGGCGTTGGAAGTGCTCATCTTGGACGAAGCCGACCGCATGCTGGACATGGGCTTTCACCAGGACATCATGCGCATTGCGTCGCACTGTCGCAAAGAGCGTCAAACCCTGCTTTTCTCGGCGACCATGCCGGACAAAATGAGGAACCTCGCGCACGAGTTGTTGCGCGATCCCGTCACGGTGCAGCTTGCCTTGAGCAAGCCGGCGGCGAAGGTGAAGCAGGGCGTGTACATGCTGTTTGACCACCAAAAGGATGCGGTGCTCGTGGACGTTCTGAAGGACCGAAAGGTCAAGAGCGGCATCGTGTTCACGTCAAGGAAACGCACGGTGGGGCAAGTGGTCAGGGCCCTCCGCAAAGCAGGAATCAAATGCGGCCGCATGTCCAGCGATTTGGAGCAATCCGAACGCGAAGAGGTCATGCTTGCCTTCCGTCAGCAAAAATTGCCCATCCTCGTCGCCACGGATGTCGTCAGCCGAGGCATCGACATCGACAGCATTGAGATTGTGGTGAATTACGACGTGCCACCCAACGAGGAGGATTACGTGCACCGCATTGGCCGGACCGCCCGAGCCGAACGAAAGGGAGAGGGCATCACCTTGGTGACGCCAGACGACATGCAGCGTTTTTCGCGCATCGAGAAATTGATCGAACGCGAAATTCCTCGCCTCGAAGTCCCCAAAGAATTGGGTGACGTGCCGACGTACAATCCCAAAGGCGGAGGAAGGGGAAGACATGGCGGCGGAGGTGGAAGGGGGCGCAAGCCGCATGGCCGCGGGCCCGGTGGCGGAAGCAAAGGAGGCCACAAAGGCAAGCGACGGTTCCACAAAAAAGGCAGCGGCTCACAAGGAAGGCCCAAGTCGTGAGCAAGCCTGTTGTCAAGTCCGACGAAGCGTGGCGCGAGTCACTCGACGACTTGTCTTTTCGCGTGCTTCGTGAAGGGGGAACCGAACGCCCTCACAGCAGCGAACTGAACGCCGAATGGCGGGATGGGTTGTACCTCTGCAAGGGGTGCGGCACGGCGTTGTTCACGGCTGAGTCCAAATTCAACGCCGGATGCGGTTGGCCCAGCTTCGACCGAGAACTGGAGGGGGCGGCCATTTGTCGCGTGTTGGATCGGAGCCATGGCATGGTGAGGGTGGAGCTCCGATGCTCTGGGTGTGACGGTCACTTGGGACACGTGTTTCCGGACGGTCCGACGGCCACCGGAGAGCGCTACTGCATCAATGGCACGTGCCTGACCTTCAACCCTGACTCAGGGGATTGAAGAGGAACGGAAGGGGTCAATGAGCCCTCTGGTTTTTGCTGGTCCACCGCCACAGCACCACGCCTGAAACGAACACCGCCACGGAAATGAGCTCGGCTTGGGTCATGGTGATGCCCAACAGATCAAAGGTGTTGTTCACGCGGATCTTCTCGATCCAGAACCGCTCCACGCCGTTGAACATGAGGTAAGCAGCGAAGAGCTTTCCTGGGGCGTTCCACCGGTGCCTCATCGCCCAAAGCAAACCAAACCCAAGCACCGAGAGGGTGGTCTCGTAGATGGGGGTGGGGAAGACCATGGGGTCCAAGTAGGTGCCGTAGCCTGGAAACGCATCCCATGGCGAGTTGACAGGATCCATCATTTTGCCCCATTTGTTCACGTTGTTGGGGTAAGCGTAAGACCAAACCCAATCAGGCGCCCAATTCAACCAGGCTGGTTTTGGGGCGAGGTTCGGGATGCCCCAGTCGCCGTCGCCGCTGATTTGGCAACCCATTCGGCCAATGCCGTAGGCGAGAAGCAAGCCCGGGGCTGTGGCGTCCGCCAGCCGAATGAAATTCAGTCCTTTGCTTCGGGCGTAGAGGTACACCGAAAGCCCACCTACAATCAGGCCACCATAGATGGTGAGTCCACCCAAAAACGCATTCAGGCTGGGGGCGGTGAAGAACGCCACCAATTCGTCGGGATTTTCAAGCAGGTGAAAGAGCTTGGCTCCAGCAATGCCTCCCACGGCCGCGACCGCGGTGATGCCTCCCACAAATTCCCATGGCTGCACGTCGTCGGAGACCTCTTTGGGTTCAGGGAGCATGTCTCGACGAACTTCCCAATAGCGCCACGCAACGAGCGCGACGGCGCCTAGAATGCCCCATAGCACGTTGCCGTCGCCACTGAACAAGAACTGCTGAGGGGTGGTGGTGCCGTCAAACAAAGTGGATGCGTGGACCACGAGGTACAACACCTTCCAACCGAGCAAGAATCCCATGATCCCTTGTGAAGCGAGATCCATCCAATGCGGTCCTTCTCCGACAACGACAGTTTCCGACCTGCTCTGAAAGTGACCAAGGGCGGTCAAGCGCTGCATTTCTCGTTTCAAGACGGCGCTGGCTGCCACAAAGGCCAACGCCACGAAAAACCCGAAGCTGTTGACCAGTTTCAGCGGTGCAAGCTCCCAGCCAAAGAGGTCCAGGAAGGCGTGGTACAACGTTGGATACATGGTTGCGAAGCTACGCGTTCGCCCTCAAGTTTCCCGAGGCGTGGCCTGCGGCGTGGATGCGCGTCAATTCCACAGGCCGAATGGCGTTGGCTTCCACGTCTGCGGCGCGTGCCGCGACGCGCACGTAGTTGGAGGTGTAGCCAAACCGCAGGCCATCCTCTTCGGCGGCCTCGAACAACACGGCATGGGTGCGGTGGAGCTGGCGCTCGTAGTGCATCCTTTGAAGTTTCAAGCTCAAGGCGCGAAGCACCTTGTTCCTCCGCTTGCGCTCTTCCATGGGAACCACGTCGTCGATGCGCAGGGCGGTTGTGTTGGGTCTTTCGCTGTAAGTAAAAACGTGCAAGTAGCTGACATCAAGTGATTTGATGAAATCCACTGTAGCATTGAAGTGCCTTTCCGATTCCCCGGGGAACCCGACAATTACGTCCACCCCAATGCTGGCATCGGGCATCACCCGTCGAATATGGGCAACCCGGTCTTGGTACAACTCGGTGCGGTACCGGCGGCGCATGCTTGCCAGCATTTCGTCGTTGCCCGATTGCAACGGGATGTGGAAATGAGGCTGGAACTTCTTCGATTGAGCCACCGCGTCGATGAGTTCGTCTGACAAGAGGTTGGGCTCGATGGAAGAAATGCGGAAGCGCTCCACGCCAGGCAATTCGTCCAAGGCCCGGACCAAATCCAGCAAGGTTTCGCCGTGGGCCGTTCCGAAGTCCCCGATGTTCACCCCAGTCAACACGATTTCCTTGGCGCCATCGGCGATGGCCTGTTCCGCCTGCTTCAGCGTGTCTGCGACGTTCGCGCTCCGCGAACGACCCCGAGCCAGGGGGATGGTGCAGAAGGAGCAGAAGTAGTTGCATCCGTCTTGAACCTTCAAAAACGAACGGGTTCGATCCCCACTGGAATGGCCAGGAACAAAGGCACGCACTTCCTTGATTTCCCCGGCAATGGCCTCGCCTTCTGGACGCTTGCGCAGGTCGTGGAGATGGTCCACGAGGTTGAATTTTTCTTGTGCGCCAAGGACGAGATCGACCCCATCGATGCCTGCGATCGTTTCAGGTTTGAGTTGCGCGTAGCAGCCCACCACGACCACGAAGGCCTCTGGATTGGATTGGAGTGCCCTTCGGACGGCGTTGCGGCACTTGGCGTCTGCCTGCTCGGTGACGCTGCACGTGTTGATCACGGCGACGTCGGGCCCTTCGTCCAAGCGGACACGCGCGTATCCCGCCTCCTCCAGCTGCTTGGCCAAGGTTGAGGATTCGCTGAAGTTCAGCTTGCAACCGAGGGTGTGAAACGCGGCTTTCAATCCTTGCGACATGGCGCGAAATTACTTCGGAAAGCGCACGGCCGCGACGACCTCAAGCACCTCGTGCAACTTCGAGGGCGGCTTGGGTGTTAACTTGCTGTCCTCAAAACCTGCATTGAACCCACTTTCATGAAATCCATTGCTCGCCTTCTCGCATGTGCTGTCGCCTTCTTTGGCTTGAACCAAGCGCATGCCCAATCCTTTGTGAATGCCACCAACCTGCTTCCTGACACCTACAACAGCGGGGGATGCGTGGGTTTCGCGGACCTAGACGGGGACGGGTACGACGATTTGATTGTGCTTGACCAAAGCAACATCTTGCACACGTTGTACCAAACCGCCGACGGCCAATTCGTGGACCACAACCTCGGCGCCGTGAGCAATTCCAGCCAATGGGGCATGTGCGTGGCCGACTTTGACAACGATGGCCACAAAGACGTGTTCAGTGGTGGGTCGTACGACGGGGTGTTCGTTCAGCGTATCACAGCGCCGGGGGAAAGCACCGCCCTCGAGCTCGCGAATGGCAGCATGTTCATGCAGGCCTGCAACTGGGTGGACATCGACAACGATGGCGTGCTCGATGTATTTGGTTGCCACGACGACGCCCTGAGCCGCATGTGGAAGGGCAGCGAAGATGGAACGTTGGAGCCAGCACCCCAGTTCATCGATTTGACGGATTACGTACTTCAGGACTACCCCGGCAACGACCACAGCGGCAACTACGGGACGGTCTGGACCGACTTTGACAGCGATGGAGACATCGACTTGTTCATCGCGAAGTGTCGCCAGTTCGTGAACGACCCCAACGATCCCCGCCGCGTCAACCAGCTTTGGGTGAACGACGGCAACGGGGGCTGGACCGAGGAAGCACTCGAGCGAGGTTTGGTGCTGTACGAGCAGAGCTGGACCACGGACTTTGCAGACATCGACAACGACGGCGACTTCGACTGCTTGGCAACCAACCACAGCTCGACCATCAAGTTGTTGGAAAACGACGGCACAGGCCACTTTTCTGACATCACCGCTGGCAGTGGCTTGGAAGTCACCGGGTTTTTCCTTCAGGCGAAGATGGACGACTTCGACAACGATGGCTACGTGGACCTGATTTACACCGGAGGGGCCGACGGCTTTTTCCGCAACAACGGGGACCACACCTTCACGGAGGTGCCCAATTTGTTTCCGTACAACGACACCATGCACAGCTTCGCTTCAGGCGATGTCAACCGCGACGGCCAGCTGGACGTCTATGCCAGCTACGGCAACGGATACGTTTCGCCAGACAACGGCAACCCAGACGTCTTGTGGTTGAACGAAGGCAACGCGAACAATTGGATTGCGTTCGATTTGGAAGGCGTCGAGAGCAACGTGGATGGCGTCGGCGCGAAAGTGGAACTCACCGGCAGCTTTGGAACCATGGTCCGTGAAGTGCGCGGGGGGGAGAGCTACGGCATCACTTGCACGTTTGCTTGTCGGTTTGGCCTTGGAACCAACGAGGTGGTGGATCAAGCCGTGGTCAAATGGCCCAGCGGCTCGGAAACGGTGATCGACAACCCAGGCATCAACCAGTACCACAACGTCCTGGAAGTGCCATGCGTGGTCGACGTCACGGTTGAATCGAGCGCCGAGGGTTTCTGTCCTGGATCGACCGTCACGCTCACCGCACCAGAAGGCTTCGAATCGTACGCCTGGTCCAACGGCGCCACGACGCCGATGACGGAAGTGTCTGAAGGAGGGGTGTATTCCTTGCTCGTCTATGATGCTTCCGGTTGCGCCGGGTTCTCCAACCTCTTGTCTGTGACGGAAATTGTGGGCAATGCGCCCACCATCGAAGTGGATGGCAGCACGGACTTGTGCGACGGGAGCACCCTACTTTTGACAGCTTCCAACGCCGACAACTACACGTGGTCCACGGGCGAAGAAACCCAGACCATCGAAGTCACGACCTCTGGATCGTACGCGGTGTACAGCGTGGACATTTGTGGCAACGAAGGCACGTCTGACACCCTCGACGTGGAGGTGTACGATGCGCCCTTGACGAACCCTGAATTGACCCCTGACTTCACGATCGCCTCGCCGCAGCAGGTGGACCTCGTGGCCACAGGGGAGAATGTCCGTTGGTACGATTGGTCCACAGGAGGCAACTTGCTTGCGGAAGGGAACAACTACTCGCCGCAGGTGGAGACGACCACGACATTCTGGGCAGAAGATGTTCGAATCACTCAAGGAGATGCGTCAACGGGTGGTGAATTGGAGAACCAAGCCGGTGGTCAGTACCACTCCAACAGTGCCCGCTGGCTCGAGTTTGACGTCCACGAAACAACCCGCCTGAACAGCGTGACGCTGTTTGCGAATGGCACCTACGAGCGCGGCTTTGAGCTCATTGATGAATTTGGTGCAGTGCTCGAATCCACGACGGCCCTGGTGGAAGACGGATCGTACGTGCTGACCTTGGATTGGGACATCGAGCCTGGCCTCAACTACGGCTTGCGTTGCACCAGCGAGGACCCACAGCTTTGGAGGGAGGGCACGTCGTCGACCTTGAACTACCCGTACGAGGTGGGAGACCTTTTGACCATCACCAACAGCACGGCTGGCCCGAGCTTGGACTACTACTACTTCTTTTACGAATGGGTGGCTGAGCCCAAACCCATCGAGTGCGTGTCGGATCGAATTGGTGTCACGGTGACGGTGGAGGGCACATCCATCGTGGGCAATGCTGGGGCAAAAAGTGTCTCGGTGTGGCCCAACCCAGTGCAGCGTGGCCAATCCATCCAAGTGTCTGGCGCCAGCGCTGGCTCATCCATCGTTGTGTTGGATGCCTACGGCAAGCGCGTGTTTGACGGCCTCTTGGAAGGAGCATTGTCCGTGGATTGGCCTGCAGGATGGTACACGGTGTGCGTGAAGGGACAAGGCGACGCCGACGAGACGCGTCGGCCTTTGGTGGTTCGCTGAACCCTCCAATCATGTGCATGACTAAGGCGGGACCTGAAGGGGTCCCGCCTTATTTTTGTGGCATGGGCATGGTGAGTTTGTTGACCCGATGGGTGCCGAGGACGACGTTGCAACGAGGGGCACACGTGGCCCTCAATTCGATTGCCTGGGCCTATGCGGGATCGACTTTCGAGGATCCCATCGTAGGGAAATCGTACCGCAAGTTGCTTCCTTACGGGAGGGTGAGGTCAAGGGAAAACGCCCTCGCGCCCCACACCTTGAGTTTGGAAAGGCACCGGGCCATTTGGGTGTTCTTGAAGGCGAGGACGTCCTTCTTCGATTCACCCATGCGCATGCTGCATCTCGCACCGGAGTACTGCTTCATGCATCGCTTCAAGGCATTGAACCACTTGGAGTACGTGACGGCGGACTTGAACAGCCCTTGGGCCGACCACCACTTTGACTGCCACGACATCCCTTTTGAGGACAATTCCTTCGATGCGTTGATGGCCAACCATTTGTTGGAGCACGTGGCGGACGACCGCAGGGTGATGTCCGAATTCGTTCGCGTGCTGAAGCCTGGTGGTTGGGCGGTGCTTCAAGTGCCCATCAACCACAAAGACGGCGACACGGCCGAGGATCCCAACGTGACGGACCCCATGGAGCGGGAGCGCCTGTACTGGCAGCAAGACCACGTAAGGCTTTATGGCCACGCGGATTACCCCAAGCGCTTGGCCGAAGCAGGTTTCGAAGTGGAAGTGGTGGACATGATGAATCTGTTGGGCGAATCGAAGTACCGCCGCTACTGCCTCGGCGAAGAGAGGCACGTGTACTTTCTACGCAAGCCCCTCGCTTGAAGGGGTCACCGTGGCCACACGCGTTTCCTCAAACGCACGAACCGTCTCGGAAAGCGCCTGCAAACGAACGTCCAACTCCAGCGAGCACGCCATGGAAAAATCGGTGGTGGCGGGTTGGAGGCCCAAGCGTTTGACCAGGCCCATGATGGTGCCCATGTGTTCGTAGGCAAAGGCCACTTGAATGCGTTCGGTGCGAATGCGTTGAACAACGGTGCCGTGACGCAAGGCCTCTGCGGCGCCCTCTCGGTAAGCTTCAATGAGTCCACCAACGCCAAGTTTGGTGCCCCCGAAATACCGCACCACGGCAAACAGCACCTTGGTCAAGTCGTTGGCCCGAATGACCCCCAGGATGGGTGGCCCTGCGCTGTTGCTTGGTTCGCCGTCGTCGCTGCATCGGTGTTGTGTCCCATCGTACCCGAGCATCCAGGCGTACGCCACGTGCCGTGCGGCGTGATGCGCCTTTCGAATCTCTTGAAGGCGTTCTTTGGCTTCTTTCTCCGACTCGATCGGAAAGCCATACCCGAAGTGCTTAGACCCTTTGGCCTTGAACAATCCCTCGCAAGGACCGTCGAGCGTTCGATACTCGTCGGTCATCCTTCGAAGCAGAAGGAAAGCACGAAGCTTCGAGTTTTGAGGAAATCCAGGGGGGTTGCCAGATCCGTGTCGTCCGGGATGAGCACGTTGATCAAGCCGTGTTCCGTTTTCAATTGGATGGAAAACTTGAAAAAGGGCAAGAAAATGTCGAGGCCTGCGCCAATGTCGGCTGCGACGTTGCTGGACTGCAAGCGCAGGACGTTGCCGGCCGCCAGCTGCTGGTTGACGTCCTCCTGCGATTGGAAGTCGCGGGAATACTTGATGCCCAAAAGGGTGTAAGCAGCGATGTTGTTGAGGCGGTCGGTTCGGTACTTCAGGATCAGAGGGATGTCCAGGTTCACGGCTTCCGTTCGCGTGATGGCGCCGGTTTGCGCGCCGTCTCGCAGGTAGGAGAGACCCCGGTCTTGGAAGCTCAAGCCAGGCTCAAACCTCAGACGCATGTGCCTAGACAAGGTGTAGGACCCCATCAGGTGCATGTTGAATCCCGCTTGCGGCGCGTTGCTGATGGCTTTCAATTCGCCAGTCAGCGAATCAATGGCGAAGTTGAAGTCGCTCTGGTTTGCGGAAAGCATGAACCCAAAGTGGTACGGGCGAATGTCAAAGTTGGGCAGGTTCTTCTTGACATTTTGGGCCTGGGCTTGAGGGACAAACAACCCAGCCAAAAGGACCAAAGCGACGAAGAAGGACAAACGTTGGGTCATGGGACAAACTTACAGCTTCACAACGAGGCGATGTTCCAAATCTTGTGGAGAACCAACACCGCCAATCCAGTCAGAAGGCTGCCGGCAGCCAAATACACAATGAGGGCCATGGCCAACGTCAGCGCGGGGCCATTCATCCATTCTATTTGTTCCAAGGCTTGCTCCTTGAATTGTTCCCGTTCAGGTGCAGTGCCTTCCAATTCGGCATCGGCCAGGAACGCGGCGTAGGCCTCGTCGTTTTCGGTGTGTTCGAGGACTTGCGCGCGTTGCAAGGCCACCTTCAGTGCCGTGGCGTCTTTGGCGACGACGTGGTTCCACGCCCACACAGAGAGGGAAGCCATCACGGCGTAGGTCATCAGCGGGCGTCCAATCGCCTTCAAGTCGCCCGTGGCTGTTCCGCTTGACCAACCGCCCCGGATGAGGGCCGTGGACCATCCCACGGCAAGCAACACCATGGCGCTCCAGTGGTACAGGCCACCGAGGGCGACCAAGCGCTCGAGAGGCACGGCGTTTGCGAGCCCTGCCTTCATCAGCATGTAGCCGCCGATGAGCAACAGGTTCAGCAACAAAATGCGCGTCAGCGTCATCCGTTCATGGAGGCGAGGAAGTCTTCGTTGTTCCTCGACGCCTCGACCCGGTCTTTCACGAACTCCATGGCTTCCACAGAATTCATGTCGGCCAAATGCTTGCGAAGGATCCAAATGCGTTGCAAGGACTCCTTGTCCATCAACAAATCTTCCCGACGCGTGCCCGACGACAAAATGTCGATGGCAGGGTAGATGCGGCGGTTTGAGATGCGGCGGTCGAGCTGGAGTTCCATGTTGCCCGTTCCCTTGAATTCCTCGAAAATCACCTCGTCCATCTTGGAGCCCGTTTCCGTCAAGGCCGTGGCGATGATGGACAGCGAGCCGCCGTTTTCAATGTTCCGCGCCGCGCCGAAAAAGCGCTTGGGTTTTTGCAAGGCGTTGGCTTCCACACCTCCAGAGAGGATTTTGCCGGAAGAGGGGCTGACGGTGTTGTAGGCCCTTGCCAGACG
Source organism: uncultured Comamonadaceae bacterium (assembly GCA_964552305.1). Taxonomy (GTDB): domain Bacteria; phylum Bacteroidota; class Bacteroidia; order Flavobacteriales_D; family Sanyastnellaceae; genus UBA11663. The sequence continues at coordinate 7,689 of CAZKGY010000011.1, read as the reverse complement.
CGTGATCGAGTCGAGCAGGATGCAGACGTCGTGGCCGCATTCCACCATGCGTTTGGCCTTCTCGAGCACCAAGTTGGCGATTCGCACGTGGCGATCGGCCGGCTCATCGAAGGTCGATGCGACCACCTCCGCATTCACGCTTCGCTTCATGTCCGTCACTTCTTCGGGACGTTCGTCGATGAGCAGAATGATGAGGTAAACTTCGGGGTGGTTCAGGCTGATGGCGTTGGCCACGTCCTTGAGCAAGGTCGTCTTTCCCGTCTTGGGTTGCGACACAATCATGCCGCGTTGGCCCTTGCCAATGGGGGCAAAGAGGTCCATCAGTCGCGTGCTCACCGTGCCGCGAGAGGTGCTCAGGTTGAAACGCTCCTGCGGGAACAACGGCGTCAAAAATTTGAAGGGCACCCGGTTGCGAATCCACTCTGGGCTACGTCCATTGACAGACTTCACGTCGATGAGTGGGTAGTATTTTTCGCCAATTCGGGGTGGGCGGATGGCCGCCACCACCGTGTCTCCCGTTTGCAAGCCAAATTGCTTCAACTGCTTGGAAGAGACGTACACGTCGTCGGGTGAATTCAGGTAGTTGTAATCCGCCGAACGGAGGAATGCATGGCCTTCTTGCTGGACCTCGACAACGCCTTCCGTCTGGACGATGCCGTCGAAGTTGAACCCGTGTTCTTCCGGTTCGGAAATGAAGGGGTCGCGACGCTGGTTGCGCCCGCCACGTTGGTTGCGGTCGTTCCTGTCGTTTCGGTTGCCCCGGTCGTTCCTGTTGTTCCGGTCACCACGGTTGTTTCGATCGTTCCGGTTGTCTTTGTCGTTGCGGTCGTTGCGGTCGTTGCGGTCGTTGCGGTCGTTGCGATCCTTTGAATCGCCGTCCGAAGAGCCCCCTTCACGACGGCGACGGTCTCGTCGTTCCCGCATGCTTTCACCGTTCCGGCGTCCTTCGCGGTTGTCGGTCGTTTTTCCGTCTTCGTTCGAGCCTTCTTTGGATGCGTCAGCGCCTGACTTGGTTTGGTCCGCGGGGTCGTTCGTTCCTTCGGTCGCCTTCGGTTTGCGGGAACGCGACTTGCGCTCTGGCTTGCCCGAAACGTCTTGCTTGGATTCGCCTTTGGCTTGAGACTTCGCGCCTCGCGTGTCTTTGGATTTTGCCTTGGAAGCCTTGGAAGAGGGCTGGGCTGCTTGCTCGTCCAAAATGCTGTAGACCAAGTCTTGTTTTTTCAGCTTGTCCAAACGCGTGATGCCGAGTTTGCCTGCGATTTCCTTCAGTTCGGCAACTTTTTTGCCGTTCAATTCGATGATGTCAAACATCCAACTAAGAATACATTCATGGTGGAGGGCCATCGGGTGGCCCGAGGACGCACCCCAATGGTGCGCCGATGCCCGAAGATACAAAGGTCCTGCCTTACAAGGTGGTGACAAAGGCAAAGAAATTGTCCCCAAAGGATGGAGTCAACGTTGGTTCCGGTCCCATTCCACCACGCGCAAATCGTGCACTTGGCCTTGTTGGAGGGAAAACGTCAACATGGTCCGTTTGCGGTGAAAGCCAGAAATGCCCACAGCGCCTGGGTTCATGTGCAGCCCGCCCCAAGAACCCACGGCTTGGACCAACAGGATGTGGCTGTGTCCACAAACAAAGATGTTGGGGCGTCGTTCTCGCAACTGGGGCAAAATGCCTTTCGCATAGCGTGGAGGACGGCCCCCAATGTGGGTCATCCACACCTGTGCGCCCCCCGTTTGGAAATGAAGGTGTTCCGGACACGCGTGGCGCACATCCCGTCCGTCGATGTTGCCGAACACGGCGCGCAGGGTGCCGCATGGTTCCAGCGCTTCCAAGACTTTGATGTCCCCGACGTCGCCGGCATGCCAAATCTCGTCGCAGCCCGACGCGTGGTGCAGGATGCGATCGTCGATGTGCCCGTGGGTGTCTGACAACAGTGCCACTTTGACGTTGGCATTCATTGCGTGGCAAGTTCCGGGAAAAGTTTCGACTTTCGTGACATGACAGGAATCAAGTACGCCTTGCGCTGGGTGCTGGCATTGGCCATGGTGGTTGGGGCGGTTTGTGACACGATGGCGCAGCAGGAGAAGCCCAAGCGATCGGCAAAGAAGGCGTACACCGAAGCCATTTCGTTGTACACCCTGGGGTTGCTTCCCGAGGCCGCCGAGGCGTTGGATGTGGCCATTGCGAAAAGCCCAACCTACGCGAATGCGTGGTTTTTCAAGGCCCAAATTTTCAAAGAGATGAACCATCCGGAACAAGACGAGGTCTTGTCTCAAGCCCTTGCGTTGGATGGTTCTGCGTACCGAAAGGGGTGGTTGGAATTGGCCGAGATGCAATGGACTTCGGGTCGATACGAATCGGCCAAGGCGTCGTTGGATCGGTTTGTCGAAGGTGGGTTGGATGGTGTGTCGCAACAAACGCTCGAGCAACATCGATGGATTTTGGCGGGGGTGGAGTACAGCTTGGAGGCCATGGCCACCCCTGTGGACACGATGGCGGTGCCCGTCCCGGGCAACTTGTCGGGAAAAGCGCACATGTATTACGGATCGGTGGATTTGTCCGGCAACCGAATGGTGTTCACCCTCGACAACGAAGGGGCAAGCCTGGCCGCAGACCTTGGAGGAGAAGACATTTGGGAAGCCCTTCGTTTGCCCAACGGCGATTGGACGGCGCCCAAGCCTCTACGGGGCATCAACACCCCGACCAACGAAGGGGCCCCGGCCATCAGTGGAGACGGCCGGACCATCATTTTCACGGTGTGTGCTTCGCTGGAATACGGCTACGGAGGCAAACGACGTGGCAAAGGGTCATGCGACCTCTTCGAGTCCACCTGGAACGACACGTTGCAAGCGTGGAGCCAAGGAAAGAACCTGGGCGCCCCGAATTCGGCAGGCAAGGAAACGCAACCTTCCTTGAGCTCGGATGGCAACACGCTGTTGTTTGCCCGGGCACCACGCGGATTGCATCAACCCACAGACCTGTTTGTGAGCCACCGTTTGGCCCATGGCGGATGGTCGACGCCCAAACGCCTCGAAGGCGCCGTCAACACGCCGCGATACGAGGAAAGCCCCTTTTTGCATCCCGATGGCAAGACCTTGTACTTCAGCAGCGACGGCCATCCTGGCCTTGGAGACCTCGACGTGTTCGTGTCACGCAAGTTGCCCGATGGGACCTGGGGTGAACCGACCAATTTGGGGCCTTCCATCAACGGTCCTGGCAAGGACAACAGCCTGATGGTGATGCCAAGGGGCAACGAAGCGATGTTTTCCTCCGACCGCGAGACGGGGTGGGATTCGTTTTGGACCATCCCTCTGAAGGAAGAGGCCAAGCCCATCGAGGTGGCGACGTTGAAGGGGGTCGTTCAGGATGCGACGACCCTGGCGTACCTCGAGGCGGAGGTGTCTTTGCTTGATGCGACCAATGGCCAAACCATTGGCAGAACCATGTCGAATGGCGAGGAAGGATTCATGATGCCCCTCCCTGGTTTGGGTAGCTACACGCTTGAGGTGTCGAAGGAAGGATACATGTTCCAGTCAGTCAGCTACGAACAGGAGGAAGGCGAGGCCCTCAATCGATCGCCGTTCAAGGCCATTGCGATGGACAAAATCGAGGAGGGCCAAGGGTTGGATTTGAACGCCATCCGCTTTCAGTACGGGAGCGCCACGCTGGAGTCCACGTATCAAGGGGACTTGGAACGCCTTCATGCATGGTTGCTGGAGAACCCAGGGCTCGAAATTGAAATCATTGGCCACACCGACAGCATCGGCAGCGTGCCTTACAACATGCAACTGAGCTTGGATCGCGCCGAGTCGGTGAAGGGATTCATGGTGGAACGAGGCATCGACGAAGGACGCATGACCACGGATGGCAAGGGGCCTTTGTTGCCCATAGACACGAACCGCACCGAAGAGGGTAGGGCCCGCAACAGGCGGGTTCAGGTCGTCGTCATTCGTTGAACGTCAGGCGGACGCTCAAGAAGGCCGTGCGCGGAGGCGCGGGGTTGTAGAATTTGTCCCTAGGCGCATTGGCTTGAACCCAGCCGGAATACGATGCATTCAAGGCGTTTCGTACGCCCACCGTCACCTGCCATGGTTCGTTGCGACGGTTCCACGTCGATTGCAGGTTCAATACGTTGACAGGTGCCGTTGCTTCCTCGCTGTCCTGAGACAGAAGGATTCCGCCGCGGTGGCGAATCCACACATGGAGGTTCACGTCGTCGGCGCCTTCCATGACTTGCCAGTGGTAATTGAGGTTGGCGTTCCACACGGCTTGTCCTGGAATGGCTTCACCACCTTGGGTCAAGCCGAGCACGTTTCCGTTGAGTTGCACGCGATGCGCCCCCCAGGTGTGTCCAGCCATCCACTCCACGCCGTTCATGACGAGGGCCGTGTCGCCGTTCACATACGACGGAACATCGAGCGTGTAAACCTGGGCGATGGGGCCTTGGACAAATTGGTGGAACATGCTGAGTTGTCCCCAAGGGTGGCGTATCCCCGCTTCAATGCTCCACGCTGTCTCAGAGTCGAGCACTTGGACGCCTGTGAAGCCTTCATCCAAGGGAAGCGTTTCGAAGTTCGTGGGGTCGCTGAATCCTGTGCTGGTTTGGAAGAACACGGACATGTCCGACGGCAACGCCTTGGACACCCCAATCCTTGGAAGGATCGACGTCCGGTTGAAGGGGGCGGTGTACGAAGAATCTTGGGCCACACCGGTCGCCAGGGACTGGCGTTGAGAGAGTGCCGCCGCCGCCTCCACGCGCCATCCTTGCCCTGCATCCCACGCCACCGATGGCGCCCAATGCGCGCGTTGTTGACGAATCCACAGGTCGTAAAGCATGGGACTGGCCGTGCCTTCAATCGGGTCTTCGAAGGCCATCAGGCTGTTTCGGTCGAATACGGCCAGGAGGTTCCATTCTGCCTGGATGCTACCCACGGGGAGTTTCCAAGGGGCCCAGCGTTGCCGTGCCCGAAGGCTGCCTCCCCAGCCTGACTCGTCCTTGTAGCCGTTGAAAAAGGGCGAGGTTCCGAAGGGATTCGTTTTCTGGGTCGTTCGCACCAGTCCCCACACGTCGAGGCTGCTGCGGTGTTGCCGGTTGGTGACTTGAGGGACGTGAATGTGATGGGCCAAAAAGGCGCGTGTTCTATCGACTTGGGCGTTGTAGTCTTCGCCTGGGGCGTTCGTTGGAAGCTCGGTGGCCACGATGCCTCCAGGCAAGGCCCAGTTGGCGCTGAGCAATCCTGCCCACGTGTGGTGCTTCATGGCGCGGTTGCCCCACGCACATTCGACCTCAGCCTGCCATTTTTCGCTCCATTCCCAATCGCGGTAGCCGCTGTTTTCTTGCCGTGATGCGCGAACCTGCAGTCCTTGCCTTTTCCATCCCGTACTGAGCTGCTGTTGCAAACCGCCTGATCCGGTGCTTCCAAGGGTGGTTTGCACCCATTGACCTTCAGCGGCTGGGCGACCATGCACATTCAAGGCACCGCCATACGCCCCGCCAAAGGTGGTGGCTGCTGGCCCAGAAATGATTTCAATGGGGCCGCTCCACGATGGATCGATCCACTCGATCGGGCTTGTGCCATCCGCCTCGGTCATCAGAAATCCGTGCATGAACAACTGGGTGTTCCGCACGGCAAACGGGGAGCGCAAGGAAGAGCCCCGCACGTTCAACCGTCGACTGCCACCGTCACCCCGTGTTTCCATGGACACGCCAGGCAATTGGTTGAGGGCGTTGGAAACGTCGTGCGCGCCAAAGCCGTTGACCAAGGTGCTGTCGGTCACCCATCGGCTGCCCGCGATTTGTTCTGAAGGAATCAGAGGACTGAAGGCTGCGATGGCGGCGGAGTCCAAATGGACCCAGTTCCAAAGCAACGAATCTGGGGCGGATGCCGCAGCCTTGGCAACCAACGTGCTCAAGGACAAGACGGCCAAAGGCAATAAGCGGCGGGTCATGGGGGGCTAGGTCAAGTGTCTATTCAACCACCACCAAGCGGGTCAGGGACAATGCGTTGCCTCGGCCCAATGATGGTTTGTTCATCGTAAGAAGGTACGAACCGGCTTCCCAATTCGCAACGTCCAACGTCGCGCCTTGCGTCAGACGACCCTCCCAAACGAGCTGTCCCGTCAGAGACCAAGCCTGCACTTGGGCCATGTTCCATTCGTCTGACACGTTGAATTGAATGGTCTCGGACGCAGGATTGGGGAAGACGTCCACGCCGCGTTGCGTGTCCCATTCGGCTTGTCCAGACGTGCTCGCAGGTCGGAATTCCTTGATGATGTTGGGGCCTGATCCGGGGTATTGCGTGCCATTGAAGGCCAAATACACGGCGCCCGTGTATGGGTTGACGGCGACGTCCCGGATGCGCTGGTTGAACGAGGCGAAGTGTTGGTCTTCGTCCACCACCGTCAAGCCGTCTTCGCTCATGTGGAGGACGCTGAGGCGCTCGTACTGCGCACCCAATCCGCCAAGCACGGCCATGAGGACGGACCCTTGCCACTCGGGGATGGCCGGGTGGTCGTACCACTCGATGCCATTCACAGCAGGGCAGGGGGACCAGGTCTTGAGTGGCTCCACCACGTCGTTCGCTTCGCAAAATGCCACCTCGTTTCCTTGGCCACCGTTGTTGTCGCAAGCTCCTTCCACGTTGGGCCAGCCATAGTTGCGGCCAGGCAGGATGAGGTTGAATTCGTCCCAGCTGTTTTGGCCGTGTTCGGAGCTGTAAATCAGTCCATTGGGTCCGAGGCAAAGGCCTTGGCTGTTGCGATGACCCATGCTGTACACGGCACTGCCGGGGGTGGGGTTGTCCGCGGGGATGGATCCGTCGAGGTTCAACCGCAAGACCTTGCCGTTGTCGCTGTTGGGATTTTGGGAACTCACGCCTCCGTCGCCGACATCGCCCGTGGTCATGAGCAGGGTTTCGTCAGGAAGCACCAGCACGCGGCTGCCGTTGTGAATGCCTCCAGCCTCCACGGTGTACAGGACGGTTTCGTTCACCAACGACGAGCCGTTCCACGTGAAGGCGCTCAGTCGTTCTTCGGCGTTGTTCCAGTTGGAACCTGCGCAATACACCAAGAACACTTCCTGCGTGTTGGCCCAGTCCGGGTGCATTGCCATGCCCAGCAAGCCTGGTTCGCTGGATCCGTTGAAAAACACGTTCAACGAAAGCACGGTTTCGTAGGAGCCGGAGATGGGGTCAATACGAAGGACGTCGCCGTTTCGGGTGGTGCACCACAACATGTCGTCGGGGCCCCAAAGGAGTTCCCATGGCACTTGGACGCCGGTGACGAGGTCGTATTCTTCCAAGGTGGTGTTGCCGACCTCCCAGGTGGGCTGAGCAAAGGCGGACATCGCGGCCAGCGCGACACCCAACGTGACAAACAATGGTTTCATGAGGGTCATGGTTTCAATCGATTTTGGATGGTTGGCCCAAGGCCACGGCTCCGAACGGAGGCACAAACCTACCACCTGTCAAGGAACCAGCCAAAGCCACCCATGGTTGTTCCACGGCCTCCGGCAATTCGAGGTTGCCGTCGGTTCGGTTCAGGTAAATGTCTGTGACTTCCTCCATGTAGGTTCGCTGGATGTGGAGCAGGCCTTTGGCCGGAATGTCGAAGGTCGTTGTCCCATAGAGCATGCTCATGCGAGAGGTGCGCATGGATGCCCAAGCGCCGAGCCAGGCCTTGGTTTG
>CAZKGY010000010.1:0-18684 GCA_964552305.1 uncultured Comamonadaceae bacterium | reverse complement strand
GAGTAACTCCTTACGACGCCATCATGCCAATCGCCACAACGACGATGGCGAACAGAAAGAGCGCAAAAACTACAGGCCCGCCAATTTCGTTTTGTTCGGGCTCGTGGTGGTCGTGGTGATCGTGTGCCATGATGCAAAAGTACATCCGACGGGTCGGTTTTTGTAGGCTCGTCGATGCAACCTGTGGGTGGTTCAAGTAGTCTCCATGAGTGATTGCCTATCTTCGCTCGGCCTCGCGGGCGCACGTACGCGAGATACCAGCGCAAGAAACCCCATTGAAACCAACTGCTATGAACCCCACCTCATTTCAAAAGCCAATCCTGTTGGCCCTTTTTTGCTGGGCCATTGGGTCTTTGTTGACCCACGAAGCCATCGCGCAGTGCACCGATAACGAAAGTGAACTTGCCGTCGTGGTTGTCACCGATGGGTATCCCGGTGAAACCTCTTGGGAAGTCATCATGGATGGGGAAGTGGTCATGTCCGGAGGCCCTTACAGCGATTCCGGAACGACCTACGGAGACACCTTGTGCTTTCCTATGCAAGACGACCCTTGCATCCAATTCGAGATCTATGATTCGTTTGGGGACGGCATTTGCTGCGGGTATGGCGAGGGCCAGTACACGGTTTCGTTGGACGGACAAACGGTGGCCACAGGCGGTGAGTTCGGCAACTCTGCGGGCGCCTTGTTTGCGTGTGCACCGGGGGAGACCTGCAACGACGCAGTGTCCCTGACGGAAGACGACTACGGCACGGTCGATTCGCCGGGCGACTCATATTGGTACAGCTTCACGCCTCCTGCGAACGGCATGTATTCCTTCAGTTCGTGTGGCAATGGATGCGACACCCGTTTGTACATCTACGACTACTGCCAAATGGGCAACTTCGACGACACCAACGAAGGGTCCATCTACTTCGACGACAACCAGGGAGGCTGCGGAGACGAAGCCCAATTGACCGTGTTGTTGGAGGGAGAAACGACCTATTGGATTCGCTGGGCCTCGTTCGACGGGCCCTGCACGGATGCATGGAGTTGGGAGTTTGGGTTTGAAGGCCCCCCTGCCGGATGCATGGATCCCCTTGCGTGCAACTTCAATCCCATGGCCGAAGTGGACAACGGCTCATGCGTGTATCCCGGAGACCCGGATTGCAATGGCCCAGACTTGATCGTGATGGAAGACGCCATCATCAGCAGCCTGTCGACTGAGGTCATGCAGGTGAACGAGACGGATTGCTACATCGAAGAAGGTTGCCTGAATGGGTATGGCGCCCGCGAGTTGGTTCGATTCACAACCCACATCAAGAACATTGGGGATTTGGACTACTACATCGGGGTGCCGAGCCAAGGGGACAACAACCAGTTCGAATGGGGCGATTGCCACGGGCACTGGCACCACAACGGCTACGCGAAGTATGACCTGTTTGACATGGACGGCAACTTGCTTCCGATTGGGTTCAAAAACGGCTTTTGCGTCATGGACTTGGAGTGCAGCGGAGGCGGTACTTACCAATACGGTTGTGGGAACATGGGCATCTCTGCAGGCTGCGGCGACATCTACGGTTCGGGGTTGAGCTGCCAGTGGATCGACGTGACGGACGTGGAAGATGGCACGTACTTCTTGTTGGTTCGTGCCAACTACGAGTACATTCCTGACGCGCTCGGCCGGGAGGAAAACTCCTACGACAACAACCACGCGGCGGTGTGCATCAACCTGGACCGAAGCTCAGGCAGCTTGGTCGTGGAGCACGTGGAGGGCTGCGAGCCCATTTACGACTGCAACGACGTGCCATTTGGGATTGCCCAAACGGACTGCAACGGCGACTGCGGAGGCGAAGCCTTGGTGGGTGACCTCGACAACAACGGCGCCCAAGAATACGCCGACGCCGTGGCATACGTGGAAGGAATATTGGGCAGCGACGTGCAGGTGGCTCCTTGCACGGACATTGACCAAGACGGAGGCATCACCGTCAGTGACGCCGCACTCATGTCCCAATGCCAATGGTTCAACGAAGCCCACACGCACCCAGACAGCAGTGGGGTGCACGACAAGTGCGACTTCCCTGTCCTGGAAATATTGAACATCTTCGACACCGTGCACTTCATGGTGGCCGACGTGAACTGGGACATGAATTACTTCGACGTCCACGTGTTGAATGAATACAACCGCATCGTGGGCTACGAACTGGATTTTTCAGGCGTCAGCATCAGCGACGCAGTCAGCCTTGCCGACCCCATCAACTATGCGATCCAGCCCTCGTTCATGCCAGGTGGCAACAAGGTCATCGGATTGGCCTACGATGGGGCGTCGTTCCACAAAAATTTGGACTGGGTGCCTTTCTTGCGTGTGTATTGGTCGTCGGTGGAAGAGACCTTTTGCTTGGCGGAAGTCATCGACGTGGTCAACGACGATTACGAAAACACGCTTCACACGGTGATTGATGGCTGTGCTTCAGACGTGGTTTTGATCGATGGAAAGGAAGCGATTGCGGTCATGCCCAACCCCATGGGTGATTTCAGCATGGTTCGCTTCCCCCTCGGTTCATGGGCCATGGAGGTGTTGGATGTTCAAGGAAGAACAGTCCTCCAACGAAACGTGTCTGGCCGCATGACGCGGTTGAACAAAGCCGACTTGGGCGCGGGCAGTTACATCCTCCGCCTCACCAATGAACAAATGTCGCTGGTTGCAAGGTTTGAAGTGCGATAACACCCGAGCGATGAAGAACCTTTGGAGAATTGGGGCGATTGCGTTGTTGACGACGGTCGGATGGCCCGAGACTCAGGCCCAAGTGGTCATCAACGAGTTTTCGTGCAGCAACTACACCCTGGGCATTGGCGGTGACAACGAAGATTTTGTGGAGTTCTACAACCCCACGGGTGCCGACGTGGACTTGGGTGGGTACTTCCTGACAGACAATCCCGCCAACCTGGACAAATTTGAAATTCCTGCTGGTACGGTGGTGCCTGCCGGTGGACACTTGCTGGTCATGTGCTCCGGCGAGGGTGAATTGTTGACCAACCTCTACGTGGGTGGCTTTTTGAACACCAACTTCAAGATCAACCAATGCCAGAACGAGGCCTTGGTGTTCAGCGACCCGTCGGAAACGGTGCTCGAGAGCTACGTCTTTGGCACCGACGTGAGCACCACGCAAGCAGACCACAGCTGGAGCCGAACGACCGACGGTGCAACGAGCTGGGAGATTTGCGTGGCGCCCTCCCCAGGAGGCGCGAATGGCGCAGATCCCTTCGACATGTATACAGGGTACGTCCCCACGCCAACATTCAGCGTGGAGTCTGGTTACCACGCAGGTGCGCTTTCGGTGGCCTTGTCGGTGGCCGGTGGGTTTGACATCTATTACACCTTGGATGGCTACACGCCCACAGAGGGCAGCATCTTGTACACGGGCCCCATTGACATCACAGAAACAACGGTCGTCCGTGCCGTGGCCATCGACCCCAACGACGACGTCCCTCCGAGCCAAGCCCCAAGCTACATCGCGACCAACACGTATTTTCTCGGTGCCGACTCCCACACCATTCCCGTGGTGTCAGTCAGTGGCAACGGTCAGGAAGATGGTGCTTGGGGGTGGGGCGGCAACGATGAAGGGGCCCATATTGAATTTTTCCATGCCGACGGCACGTTTTGGGTGGAAGCCACCGGAGACAGCAACGAACATGGCAACGACAGCAACGCCTACGGACAGCGCGGGTTTGACTACATCACGCGCGACCAAATGGGCTACGATTACGCCTTGGAATCGGAGCTCTTCCACGTCAAAGAGCGGGACCAGTACCAGCGTTTGATCTTCAAGGCTGCGGCAAACGACAACTACCCATTCGAACCTGGGGCACACATCCGTGATGCGTACGTGCACACGCTAAGTCATTTGGCCGATTTGAAGCTGGATGAACGGACCAACGAGAGCTGCATTGTGTACCTCAATGGCCAATATTGGGGCGTGTACGAGTACCGCGAAAAGGTCGATGACATTGATTTTACGGAAGAGTACTACGACCAGCCAAGGCATTTCGTGGACTTCCTCAAAACGTGGGGAGGGACATGGGAAGAGTACGGCACGGGCGACGATTGGTACGATTTCGTGACGTTTTGCACGAGCCAAGACATGACGGTCGATGCCAATTACGAATACGCGATCACCCAGTTGCACCCGTTGTCGCTGATTGACTACTTCATCTTGAACAGCTACATCGTGTCGGCGGACTGGCTCAACTGGAACACGGCGTGGTGGAGAGGCAGGCATCCTGATGGAGGGGCCAAGCGTTGGCGCTACGCGCTGTGGGACATGGACGCGAGCTTTGGCCACTACATCAACTACTCAGGTGTGCCGGATACGGGGCCGACGGCAGATCCTTGCAACCCGGAGAGCATGGGCAACCTGGGAGGTCAAGGCCACATTCCGGTGCTCAACGCCTTGCTTGACAACGAGACGTTCTGGAACACGTACATCAATCGTTGGGCAGACCTGGGCAACACCGCCTTCACATGCACCAACATGCATGCGGTGCTTGACAGCATGGTCGATGTTATTGCGCCAGAAATGCCGCGGCAATTTGACCGTTGGGGTGGTGACATAGCGGGTTGGGAAACGGAGTTGCAGCAACTCCGCGATTTCATTGACAGTCGCTGCGAAGACGAAGTGGTGGGAGGCATGGAAGACTGTTACGACGTGGTGCCAGTCAACCTGACCATTGACATTGTGGGATTGGGCGAAGTGGAAATCAACACGGTGGACATCACTCCCGACATGACCCCTTACACCGGATGGTACTTTGAAGGGGTGCCCATTGAATTGACGGCGGAAGAGGCGTTCGGCTTGACCTTCTTGTATTGGGAGGTGGTCAGTGGCGACGTAGACTTGGCCGACGCCACCGATCCGGTTCTTCCCCTTTCGTTGACTGGAGACGCCCATTTGGTGGCGCATTTCGGCATTCCAGTGCCGCCGGAAGACGTGACCTTTGTGGTTGTGCCAGATGGCGCAGGTCAAATTGTGTTGGATGGGACGAGTCTGACGAATTCACCTCAAACAGAATCCTTGAATGTTGGACCGCATGGCCTTGGGGTGAATCCCGAGGAGTGGTGGGCGTTCTCCCATTGGAGTTGGACGGGCAATGCGTTGTCGCCTGATGCCGAAGCACCCATCGCAGAATTGGAGGTCTACGAGCCCGGATTCGTCACGGCACACTTTGTGGAAATCCCTCACACAGACTTGACGGTTCGTGTTTCGCCCGCGGGCGCTGGCACGGTTCGCGTGGACGACCTTGCCTTGGTCGAAAACGAGTGGTCCACGACCTTCGCCCCTGAAGGGTGGACGTCTTTCGAAGCTTTGGAGGGCGAGGAATGGCAATTCAGCCATTGGGAAGTCAGCAACACCGAGCCATACCCTGAGGACCGTTCGCCGAACATGGGTTTGTTGCTTGCAGGCATCGACGCGGAATTGGTGGTGGCCCACTTTGAACCGGTCGACTTCACGTTGTATGTGCCCAACGCGTTCACGCCCGACAACGACGGCGTGAATGATTCTTTCTTGCCCTTGGGCAGCGGCTTCCCGGCGTCGTCGTATCGCTTCATGGTCTTCAATCGGTGGGGAGAGGTGGTCTTCAGTTCCACCGATCCCGCAGAACCGTGGCATGGCCAAAACAACCAGCAGGGCGGCCAGCATTTCGTCGCCGACGGGGTGTATGGATACCGCGTGGAAGCCCAAGGATACCACGAAGATGAGCCCACGGCCTTGCAAGGCACGGTGACCGTCATCCGTTGAGAACGGGACTCCTTGCCATGTTGACCTCGGTGGTGTTGTACACCTCCGCCAACCTTTGTGTGAAGGAGTTGTCTCACTTGGGGACCTTTCAATTGGTGTTCTTGCGATCCGCCGTGTCGCTGGTGCTCTGTGCCGTGTACCTGAAACGGGCAGGCATCCCGCTGTTGGGGAACAACCGTCGCTGGCTTTTTGTCCGCGGCCTGATGGGCATGGTTGCCCTGTCAGGGTTTTTCCACACCGTCCGTCACATCCCCTTGGCCAGCGCGACGGTCATTCAATACTTCAGCCCGGTTTTCACGGTGCTTCTGGCCTTGTTCTTTCTGAAGGAGAAGGTTCATCGATGGCAGTGGCTGTTCCTGGGACTTGCGCTTGCAGGCATTGTGATGGTGAAAGGTTTCGATCCTCGGGTTTCTTGGGGCATGTGGGGTCTTGGCCTGATGTCGGCGTGTTTGGCGGCGGTGGCTTACTTGGCAACCATGAAGTGCCGTGACACCGACCATCCTGTGGGGGTGGTGATTTGGTTCCACCTTTTGGCCGTTCCCGTGATGGGCGCCTTGTCGTGGGGTCGTTGGACGCCCATGATGGACGTGGACTGGGGACTGGCTTTGGCCATCGGAGTACTCAGCATCGCGGCCCAGGTCTTGATGACCGTGGCGCTCCATCACGAGGATGCAGGCATGGTGATGCCCTTCAAGTACCTGGGGGCGGTGCTAGCCCTTGCCATCGGATGGTGGGGGTATGGGGAGCACATGTCCAACCTTAGTCTCGTTGGCATGGCGCTGGTGGTGGCGAGCATCTCGGCCAACACCGTGTTGAAGTCCAGGCGATCAGCGGCCCTTCGTTGAGCCCAACCTGATTCCCATCCAGCAGCACGGCAAGACGAGTGCGACCGTGCAAATGGACAAGGCAGGTCCATGGTTTACACGAAACACATCGAAAATGGCTCCTGCGGCAAACAGCAACGTCAAGGCCCAAGCATCGAGCGGGCGGCTGCCGGGCCAACGACGCACCACCATGGTGCCCAAGGCCATGCCAAGCCCCATGGCCACAAGACGGCCGGCATGAGCCGAAGGAGGGAGTTGGGCCAAAAACTCAGCGACTTGCAAAGGGTCGTTCACCTGAGGACGCACCACATGGGACGCGAAGGCATCTTGCAGGAATTGCCCCAATCCCCAGCTGAACAAGGTGCCCAAAAGAAAAGTGGTGGTCACCCGAAGGCTTGAAAGGAACACGGCTTTCACGACTGGAAAGGCAATGACACGAAGGGAATGTGCTGGGCATACGCTGATTGGAGCTGTATTGTCACTGGCCCAGGGCCTTGTCGATCTGCCGGGCCGATGCGCCGTCCATCCACTTCGATGACGTGGGCGAGCCCGCCCATGGTGCCCGTGGTGAATGCTTCGTCAGCAGTGTACAGTTCGGTCAAGCTGTAGTCGCCTTCGCGCACGGAAATCCCCAATTCAGAGGCAAGCGCCAACGTGTAGGCGCGGGTGATGCCCGGCAGACAGGCGTGCCCAAATGGCGTGCAAAGCACCCCATCCCGGATCAAAAACAAGTTGGTTGCGTTGGTTTCCGCCAAAAAGCCTCGGTCGTCCAACATCACGGCATCGTCTGCGCCTGCATGGTTGGCTTGAATTTTGGCCAAAATGTTGTTCAGCAGGTTGTTGTGGTGGATTTTCGAGTCGAGGTAGGATGGCCCGTTGCGGCGGATGGTGCTTGTGACGAGCTTGATTTCGCCAGAACCGTAGACCGCGCCTTTGTATTCTGGCAGCACGATGAGGGTGCACCCATGCACGTTCAAACGTGGGTCCATGCCAGATGTAGACTTCTCGCCGCGCGTCAAGGTGAGTCGAATGTGCACGCCGTCGGTCATGCCATTGGCTTCCAAGGTCTTGAAGACGGCATCCTTGACGTCGGCGGTGGAAGGGACGTCCGAGAACATGAGTGCGTGGGCACTCTCTTGCAAACGGCGCAGGTGTTCGTCCATTTGGTAGATGCGCCCTTGGGTCACACGAAGGCCTTCCCACACGGCATCGCCGCCTTGCACGACGCTGTCCAGAACGCTCACACGCGCTTCTTCCCGTTTCACGAGTCCATTGACCCAGCACCATGTGCCAGCGTTTCGGGGGTCAGGTTGGTTGAATTTGGCCATGGATCAAGGGGTCAATGCGAGGTCTTTCAAGGCAAGGTAATGTTCGAGGCAGGATTCTCTCAAGGGGGCCAAATGCGGAGGGACTTCTCCATGACGAAGAGAACGGGGCTCCCACCCGGTACTGCGGTGGACCCCTTCGTACCAGTAAGTCGCCCAGATGCCATCTTCGGGACGTCCGCCTGGCGCCCACGTCAACATGCCTTCTTCCCAAGGCATGTCAAGCGCTGCACAAAGAGCCTTCAGTGTGGCCTCGGGCGCTTCAAACAACGATTCTGCTGTGACCACATGCAC
Source organism: uncultured Comamonadaceae bacterium (assembly GCA_964552305.1). GTDB lineage: Bacteria > Bacteroidota > Bacteroidia > Flavobacteriales_D > Sanyastnellaceae > UBA11663. The sequence continues at coordinate 10,466 of CAZKGY010000010.1, read as the reverse complement.
GCGACCTGCCGCACGGGCGGCAATGTCCCGCTGATGGGCGTAGCCCAAGTCCAGCATGGTGGGGGCGTCGATGTGCGCGCGGTACGAAGGAAGGACTCCGTCGGGATGACGGGTCAAGATGACATGGACGTGATTCGGGCCGTCCACGTCTTCCCACGCCAGGCCTTCGAGGTGGTTCGCCATGTGCTTGAGGAAGAGCACGTCGTCGTGTTCATGTCGCACGAGGGACGCCAGCGCTTCTTCGCGTCCCGTGGGCATGGATGCCAATACGGCTTTTCGTGACGGACGTTCCACCCCCGTGTGGGCCAGAAAGTGGCCAAACAGAGGTTCGTCCAACACCCGCGTGTCGGATCGCTCGGCGAAGCTGTACATCGTGGCGGTGCTGCCATTTCTGGGTCCCGCCCAAAGGGCCACCGTTCGTGCCATCCTTCACATGTTGCGCCTGTAGGCACCACCGACCTCGAACATGGCTTCGGTCAGTTGTCCCAGCGAGCACCATTTGCACGCCTCCATGAGGACGTCAAACATGTTCTCACCCGACACAGCGGCCTCTTGGACCTTGCGAAGCGCATCTGTTGCCGCGTCCGAAGACATGGCATGAAGGGCGTCAAGGTTGGCCAGCTGTTGCTGCTTCTCTTCTTGTGTGGCCCGAATGACCTCGCCGGGAACGAGGGTGGGGGAGCCTTCCTTGCTCAGGAAAGTGTTGACGCCGACAATGGGGTATTCTCCGGTGTGCTTGAGCATCTCGTAATGGAGGCTTTCCTCTTGAATCCTCGAGCGTTGGTACATCGTTTCCATGGCACCCAACACCCCGCCTCGCTCGGTGATTCGATCGAACTCGCTCAACACGGCTTCTTCGACCAGGTCTGTGAGCTGTTCAATGATGAACGAGCCTTGCAGCGGATTCTCGTTTTTTGCGAGCCCCAGTTCTTTGTTGATGATGAGTTGGATGGCCATGGCCCGCCTCACACTTGCTTCAGTGGGTGTGGTGATGGCCTCGTCGTAGGCATTGGTATGCAGTGAGTTGCAATTGTCGTAAATCGCGTACAAAGCCTGGAGCGTGGTCCGGATGTCGTTGAAGTCGATCTCCTGGGCATGCAAGGAACGTCCCGACGTTTGGATGTGGTACTTCAGCATCTGAGCGCGCGAGGATGCACCGTATTTCTCGCGCATGGCCTTGGCCCAAATTCGACGGGCCACGCGTCCAATGACGGCGTATTCGGGGTCGATGCCGTTGGAGAAGAAGAAGCTGAGGTTGGGCCCAAATTTGTCGATGTCCATGCCTCGACTCAGGTAGTACTCGACGTAGGTGAAGCCGTTGGCGAGAGTGAATGCCAACTGCGTGATAGGGTTGGCGCCTGCTTCGGCAATGTGGTAGCCACTGATGGAGACGGAGTAGAAGTTCCGTACCTGATGGCGGATGAAGTGGTCCTGCACATCGCCCATCAAACGAAGGGCAAATTCGGTGGAAAAGATGCAGGTGTTTTGGGCTTGGTCTTCTTTCAGGATGTCCGCTTGCACGGTGCCTCGAACGCTGTTGAGCGCCTCTGCCTTCAAACGGCTGTAAGTCTTGGCGTCGAGCACTTCGTCGCCGGTGCATCCGAGCAGCAACAAGCCCAATCCGTCGTTGCCTTCAGGGAGGTCGCCCAGGTAGGTCGGGCGATCCAACCCACGGTTGTCCCACTTGGCCTGGAGTACTTTCTCGACGTCCGCTTCCATGCCATGCTCGCGAATGTGCTTTTCGCAGCGCTGGTCGATGGCGGCGTTCAAGAAGAAGCCTAGCATGACGGGAGCCGGCCCATTGATGGTCATCGATACGCTCGTGTTTGGCGCACACAGGTCAAACCCGCTGTACAGCTTCTTCGCGTCGTCCAGGCAGCAAATGCTTACCCCGGAATTGCCCACCTTGCCGTAGATGTCGGGACGCAGATCCGGATCGCGTCCGTAGAGCGTGACCGAGTCAAACGCGGTGCTCAACCGTTTCGCCGGCATGCCGAGGGACACGTAGTGGAAACGCTTGTTCGTGCGCTCCGGCCCACCTTCGCCCGCGAACATGCGGGTCGGGTCTTCGCCTTCGCGTTTGAACGGATAAATGCCGGCCGTGTAAGGGAACGCGCCAGGGACGTTTTCCTGAAGGTGCCACTTGGCCAAGTCCCGCCAACCGTGGAGGTCGGGGAGGGCCACCTTCGGGATGTCCTGGTGGGACAGCGACTTCGAACTTGTGGGGATTCGGATGTCCTTGCCACGCACCTGAAAGACATACTCGGCGGCGGCGTAGCGCGCCTTCATGTCCGGCCACGCACGAAGCCAATCGTGCAGCCGCGCGTCGAGGTCCAATTGAATCTGGGCGCCGGCGTCGTTCAAGGCTTGTGCGGCGTCTCCATCCACCTCCGAGGATGCGGCTTCGACCGCTTGCAAGCGACAGGCCAAGTCGGACTGTTTCTCAGCCCAACGGTCGTAGGCGCGGTTGCTCTCTGCGATTTCGCTGAGGTAGCGCGTTCGTGCAGGAGGGATGATGAACACCTTTTCGCTGGTGCCTTGTTCGGCGGCAAACGTGGACGTTAGGTCGGCCCCTGTCTTGTCGGCCAACGTGTTCATCATCCTTCGATACAGCTCATTGGTCCCTGGGTCGTTGAATTGCGATGCGATGGTGCCGACCACCGGAAGCTCATCGTCTTGCGCGTCCCACAGGTCGTGGTTGCGCTTGAATTGTTTGCGCACGTCGCGTAGCGCGTCTTGGGCGCCACGCTTGTCGAATTTGTTGATGGCCACCACGTCCGCGAAGTCGAGCATGTCGATCTTCTCCAGCTGCGTGGCAGCGCCAAACTCAGGGGTCATGACGTACAGCGACACGTCGCTGTGGTCCATGATTTCGGTGTCGCTTTGGCCGATGCCACTGGTCTCGAGGACAATCAAATCGAATTCAGCGGCCTTCAGAATGTCCAAGGCTTCCTGCACGTGGCGCGAAAGGGCGAGGTTCGATTGACGCGTGGCCAAAGAACGCATGTACACCCGGTCCGAGTGAATGGCGTTCATGCGGATGCGGTCTCCCAGCAAGGCCCCACCGGTCTTTCGCTTGGAGGGGTCGACGCTCACCAAGGCAATGCGCTTGTCTGGAAAGTCCAACAAGAAGCGGCGCACCAATTCGTCCACCATGGAGGATTTGCCGGCACCCCCTGTCCCTGTGATGCCGAGCACGGGCACCTTGGGCAACGAGGCGCGGACTCCTTCGAATGCCGTTCCAAAGGCGTCGGCGTTGTTTTCTGCGGCCGTGATGCATCGGGCGAGGTCGCGCACGTTGCGCTCGGCCAAACGGTCCATGGCCCCATCGAGGTCTTCAAGGGAAGGGACCGTGTTGAAGTCGGCTTGTTCGATGAGGTCGTTGATCATGCCTTGGAGTCCCATGGCCCGCCCGTCGTCGGGGTGGTAGATCCTCGCAATGCCATAGTCGTGCAGCTCTTTGATTTCCTCCGGAAGGATGGTGCCACCTCCGCCGCCAAACACGCGGATGTGTCCCGCCCCTCGCTCGTCCAGGAGGTCCTTCATGTACTTGAAGTACTCCATGTGTCCGCCTTGGTAGGAGGTCATGGCGATGGCTTGGGCGTCTTCTTGGATGGCGGTGGTCACCACCTCGTCGACGCTGCGGTCGTGGCCGAGATGGATGACTTCGCAACCGGTCCGTTGCATGATGCGGCGCATGATGTTGATGGCGGCGTCATGCCCGTCAAACAGGCTGGCAGCAGTGACAATGCGGACCTTGTTCTTGGGGGTGTAGGGGGTGGGGTTCTCCATGGCGTTGCGTGGGACAACGCGAAAGTACTTCAATCGCCACCGCTTGGTTCAGAGGTCACCAAATCCTCGCGAGGGACATTTCGGATGTCACCTTCCCATGGCCATTCGTCCAGCAACTTGGACCATCCCTCATGAACGTTGGCTTGGAGCGCGATTTTGTCTGCGTGGTTCGGCGCCTGAAGGGTCAGCTTTCCGGCATGAAGCATCAAGGTGTCCACGCCCCATTCGGAAGCCAAAAATCGGTTGTGCGCCTTGTCTCCGTAGCGGGAGTCTCCCACAATCGGGTGGCGAAGGTGACGGAAATGCAGTCGAATTTGATGAAAGCGCCCGGTGCTGGGTGTGCACTCGACCAAGCTGTACCTCGCGGTGTCGTATGGGCCCACGGGATGGTTGATGGTGCATCGCGCAAGCGTTCGATAGGCGGTTCGGGCTTCCTTGGGTTTGTCGCTGTGGGCCGTGGGCAAGGGTTTTTCCACGATTCCCTCGTCCTCGGTCCATCCACGAACAACTGCGAAATACGTCTTTTCCGTTCTGCGATGCACGAATTCCAGCTTCAGCGCGTTCAACGCATCTCCTTTTTGGGCAAACAGCACAATGCCACTGGTGGGTTTGTCCAGGCGATGCACCGGTTGCAACCACTCGGACTCGGGGCGCGTTTTGTTCAAGAGATCACGCAAATTGTACGGTTCGTGGTAATCGATGTCCGTTCGATGCACCAACAGGCGACAGGGTTTCACCACCGCCGACCAACCATCGCATTCGTGCAGGACGCGAAACCTGGGTTCTGCACTTTGGGACGTTGAGAGCATGGCTATTGCGTGGGTTGAAGGGTGGGTGAAATCCGCTAATTTGCAGTCCAAATCGACCGACGCCTAGGTTTCGGTCTTCACAAAGAACGAAGGTACACGCATGAAGCGCGACAACATGAAGCATTGGTCTTTGCAGATGGCTGTCACCACGTTGCTTGGAATCCTCGCGCCTCTGTGCACGATGGGCCAAGCCAACGGGGTTGTCATCGAGGTTGATACAGCCTTTTACGGCGTCAACACCCCCACGCCTGAAGACGGTTTTGACATCGAAGGGGTGCTGGATGGATACGTGAGCTACATCGTCTACGCGACGTTTGACAGTCCGACGGATGTACTCAGCGCCTTGTTTTCCGACATTTCAGCCTTGCCAGATGGTGGAGCAATGGGCATCAACGCCCCTTGTGGTTGCTTCAACATCAGCGCCAACAACATGGTCATGGACGCCACCAACTCAAGCGTGCTCTGGGGATTCCCTGCAGGCCAGTTGTACCAATACGACACGTTTTGGACCATAGGCATGCTGAGCGGCGATGCCCCGGGCCAACTGCCGACCTTCATCTCGACACCTCCCGTGAATGGCACCGAAATTTGTGACTCGCAGCTTCCCAACGGCTCGGTTTTCATCACCGGCTCCGAGGGCAACTGGCCCGTCAATGCTGTGGCCGGGGATGATTTGAAGGTCGAGATTGCGCGGGTGACAACGTGCGGCGATTGGAGCATGAACGTCAACCTTCAGGTCTTTGTAGGCGGAAGCCAAGGGGAGGTTCAACAGTTCTTTGTGGATGTGGAATACGGCGGGGAGCTTGAAGTGGAAGACCCTTGCGAGGACTACGCCACCGTGGACCCCACGTTCGACGGGTTGACCACGCAATGTGCAGGTCTGCAAACGGAAGTGCTCATGCAGGATCTCGGGGCGGAAGATGTGAACACAACGTATTCGCTTTTCCAATCCAACGACGGGTTCGTGGAAGACATTCAGGAAGTCTACGAGACCTCGACAAGTGCGTTTCCCGGCCTCACGGCGGGAGATTACCAGGTGTTGGTGGCTGACGAATATGGATGCTACGACACGGCCTTTTTTGCCGTCTCGGCGCCAGATTCCATCGTTGCCATCATCTCGTTGGTGGACGACAACGCCTGTTTTGGCGAGGCCAGTGCCGTGATCGAATTGCCCGACTCTTCGTTCTACGGAGGAACGGGTGATTTGACGGTGGAGGCGAAGGACCCCCTTGGCAACGTGGTGCCTTTCACAGAAGGTCCCGACAACTTGCTGGTGTGGGACAACCTGGTTTGCATCGAAGGCGACGGCACCTTCACCTTCGTGGTGGAGGACGAAAGTGGCTGTCAGGTACTCGACACGCTGGTGGTGAATTGTCCTGAAGCAATTGAAGTGGAGTTCTTCTCCGGAGACGTGGTCTGTGCTGGGGACGCCGACGGATTCATTGTGGCAGACGCGTCTGGGGGATCGGGGGACTTGTTTTTGACCATCCAAACGGAAACCGTCCCGTTGTCGGAAGGCTTTTTGGATTTGGGCCCCGGCACCTACTTGGCGGCGGTGGTGGATGAATTCGATTGCTCTTCGACCCAGTTGCTGGTGGACATCCAAGAGCCAGATCCGGTCAGTGTGACGGTGTTGGGAACGTCACCCATCTCGTGTGGTTTGGAATGCAATGGGGCAGTGACGCTCGATTACAGCGGAGGACTCGGGGCCTTGGATGTCTCGTACTTCAATGTCAACCAACTCCAAGAATTCCCCGATTCGGTGGATCTGTGTTTTGGCGAATACGTCGTCACCGTGGTGGACACGGCAGGCTGCACAAGCACCACCGAGTTTCTCATTGAATCCAATGCGCCCCTTGATTTCTTGGTGGAAACCACCAACGTGACATGCACGGGCATGAGCGATGGAACGGCCGACGTGTTCCCCATTGGTGGAGAGGTCTCAGGCCCCAACGAATACGACTGGGTGGTCATCGACACCGCCGGATTCGTGGCCAACCTCGACAACTTGAGCGAAATGACCTACACCGCGCTGGTGACCGACCAAATAGGGTGCAGCTATTCCGAAACGTTTTCCATTGGCGTGGAGAACGTCACGGACATGACCTTGGCGGTGTTTGCGTCACCGGTGACATGCTGGAACGCGGCGGACGGAACGGCCACCGTCAGTGTCAATGGGGGGGAGGCACCCTTCTTGTACGCATGGAGCGACCCCTTCTCTCAAACGGCGGCGACCGCCGTTGGGCTGACCGAATCGACCTACACGGTGACCGTGACCGACGCGCTCGGTTGTCGCCGCACGGCCTCTCAAGCCATTGAAACGGTCGAAGGATGCTTGTTCATCGCCGACGCCTTGACGCCCAACGGCGACCTTGTCAACGACGAGTGGGTGGTTGGTGGACTGGAAGATTTCCCCGAATCGGTGCTCCAAGTCTTCAATCGTTGGGGACAAAAGATGTTCGAAACCACAGGAGGGGCAGAACGTTGGGATGGAAGGTTCGCGGGCAACAGGCTTCCAGTGGCAGATTATTATTACACGATCCAATTGACGCCAGATTCGTCGCCCATTCGCGGAACGGTGACCTTGAAATACTGATTGAACATGAAGAACACAATCGCATTCCTCGCAGCGACCATCGGGTTTGGGTTGACCGTGCATGGACAACAACAGCTTCGCCGTTCGCAGTTCGTCACCAACACCTATTATTCCAATCCTGCCGTGGCAGGCACCGAGCCTGGCCTCGTGGTGTCTTCGTCATTCAGGCATCAATGGGCAGGGTTCAGCGGTGCGCCAACGACCTTGTTGCTCAGTGGCCACCAGGCCTTGCCCAATGGTTTGGGGGTGGGAGCCATCTTTTACAGCGACGACATGGGAGGGGCCATTCGACAAACAGGCCTCGAACTGACTGGTGGCTACAGCTTTTTGCTGAACAACCAGGATGCCGTGTCTTTCGGGTTGAGCCTGAAGGGCAACCAATTCACGTTTGACGGCACCGACTTGGATGTGCTTCAACGGGGTGACGTGGCGTTGCCTCAAGCCATCGAATCAACCTTCGGAGTGGATGCCAACGCAGGGATGATGGTGTACGGCAAGAACTACTATTTCGGCGTGGCGGTCATGAATTTGATCCAGGACAAGCTGAACATTGCCGGATACGAACCCAACATGAACCGAATGGTTCGGCATTACAACTTCATGGGGTCTTACCTGTATGCCGTCAACAAAGTGCTTTCCGTGCAACCCAGTGCGTTGGTTCGCATGACCGAAAGCACGCCGCCGCAAATGGATTTGTACGTCCGCGGCATTTACAACGGCACCCTTTGGGGTGGTTTGGGCTTGAGGGCCCAGGATGCCGTGGTGGTGAGCATGGGGGTGAATTACGGCGCATTCACGGTGGGGTACAACTACGACATCACCACTGGCGACAACCGTTTGGGCATGCATTCACATGAATTCACGTTTGGTTACTACCTCCCGCGTCGCTCGGCGTTCCGGAGCCGTCCGAGCAGTGGACGAAAGGTGCGTGCCAACGACCGAATCTTGAAATGAGGGAACCCTTGGTTAACTTGTGCCTTGCCCATTTGGCACCAACATCAAAGACATGAACAAAGCATTGACCCTTGGACTGATGGCTGTTTGCGTTTCCGCAGGCGCCCAAGTTGTCCGTTTGGAAGTGGATTACATCGACAACAAAGGCATGGTGCCTGGTGACACGTACAGGGTGTACGCCGTCATGGAAAACGAAGGCGACATCCTTGACGCGGTATTTGGCGAAAAGAGCGCCCCAATGCGCATCGAGTCAACGGCGCCATTCTTTCAACACCCCAAGGGCGGGCCTTTGTCGTCAGACATTCAACGCTACGACACCACCACCGACGAGTCTTTGCTCTACGATTCTTGGGTCACCATTGGGTCGGAAGACAACTACATGAACGCTGTATCCGGATTCATCATGGACTTCACTTCCTTCGACCAAGGCGGTGAGTTGGCCACCAACGACGGGGCCTGGTTCGTCACGCCGGACAAGCGTCAAGCCATGGCGCCGCCCTCCAAGCGAATCCTGCTCATGCAGCTCACCACAGAAGGTGAGGTCAACGGGTTGATCAACCTGCATGGCCGGACGAAGGCAGAACTCGATGAAGAGGGCAACCTGGTGTCAGGCCAAGAGGTCATCCAGGCGGAAGGGCTCAAGTTCGTGTGCAAGAAGCCCTGAGCAAGCAGATGCTTCAGCAGCAAAAAGGCAGCCCTTAGGGTTGCCTTTTTGCTTGCCTTTTGAGGGCGTCTTGGTGGACAGTGAGGCTGTCACGTCCCACAAAATCCAACGCGACGCTGTTGATGCAGTAACGCAGACCTGTTGGAGGAGGCCCATCTTCAAAGACATGGCCAAGGTGCCCTCCACAAGCCCCACAAACCACTTCCATGCGCCTCATGCCATGGCTGAGGTCCAGGGACGTGGCCACGGTTGCGCTGTCGGCAGGTTGAAAGAAGCTTGGCCAACCGCTGTTGCTCTTGAATTTGGCTCCAGAATCGAACAGCGGCGTTCCGCAAGCCATGCAGATGTACATGCCGTCTTCGTCGTGGAGCCAGAATTCACCTGAGAAACGGGGTTCGGTGCCTTGTTCCTTCAAGACGTGGTACGCTTCAGGGCTCAGCACGCCACACCAGCTTTGCTCGGTTTGGGCCGAGGCAGAACAGCAAGCGATCCCGGCTAGGAAGAGGAGGGAGGATGTGCGTGTCATGAGAGGGCCAATTTGGGTTGAAGATGCATGCCGGTCAACGACCCCACACATTGGGCCAAACTTTCAGGCGTGCCTTGATGCACGAGTTGACCACCTGCATCGCCGCCTTTTGGGCCCAGGTCAATCACGTAGTCGGCGCACTTGATGACGTCCAGGTGGTGTTCAATCACCACCACGGAATGCCCTTGGGCAATCAAGGCATCGAACGAATCCAAGAGTTTGCTAACGTCGTGGACGTGAAGCCCGGTGGTGGGTTCGTCAAAGACAAACAAGGTGTGGCCTTGCCGGCCACCTCGGCCGAGGAACGCCGCCAATTTGATGCGTTGCGCCTCGCCACCACTCAGGGTGTTGGAACCTTGTCCCAGCGTGATGTAACCCAGACCAACTTCTTGGAGCGGCGCCAGTTTGGCAAGCAGGCGTTTGATGGTCGCGCTCGGTTTGACGCCTTCATCTGGCGCGAAGAACTCGAGGGCATCGTCCACCGTCATGGCCAGCATGTCGGCGACGTTCTTGCCCTTGTAGGTGACTTCCAGCACGTGGTCTTGGAACCGCTTCCCGTCGCATGACTCACACACCAATTGCAGGTCTGCCATGAATTGCATGCCGACCGTGACGTGTCCTTCGCCTTCGCACGTTTCGCAGCGCCCCCCTGTGACGTTGAAGCTGAAGTGCGACGGCTTCAGGCCTCGGGCTTTTGCATGGGTGGCGTCGGCCAACAGCGATCGAATTTCGTCGAATGCCTTGACGTAGGTGACGGGGTTGGATCGGGAGTTCTTGCCAATCGGGTTTTGGTCGACGAACTCGAGGTGTTCGATGCTACGGACGTCCCCACCAAGGGCAGTCATGCCTTTGGGTGTCCCTCCAAAACCGTCAAGTTCGGCCTGAAGGGCTGGGACCAGCAATTGGGTAATCAAGGTGCTCTTTCCCGATCCACTCACGCCTGTCACGGCCACAAGCATTCGAAGGGGAACGGTCACGTCGATGGCCTTCAAGTTGTTGGCACGGGCTCCTTCAACGGTCAACGCATCGCCCACTTGCCTTCGCTTCGCAGGCACCGGAATGGCCCTCGTGCCATTTTGGTATGCGGCAGACAGCGACGGGTGGTCCGCAGGCAAAGCAGACAGC
>CAZKGY010000009.1:0-18893 GCA_964552305.1 uncultured Comamonadaceae bacterium | reverse complement strand
AAAAGGGTCCCACCGGCCCCCACGCCCGCCACCACCAAGGTGCGAAGTTTGAATCCCAGCTTGATTGCCACCCACAAACCGAATGCCACAACCAAGCTGACCCATGCTGCTCGGGTGTAGGACAAGACGGTGGCGACGGTCAAGAATGCCACGGCCAGTGCCCACAGGACCTTTTGGAACAGACCTTGTTTGTCCCGCCAAAACAAGGCCACCGCTGGGGGCAACAGCATGGCCAAAATGGCGCCATACGAGGTGTGGTCTCGAAAAAAGGGCTTCATCACCCAATGTCCCGCCGCCTTGCCAAAGCCCAATCCTGCGTGTCGAACAAGGGTGTACGCACACACCATCAACATGGGAACGACGAGCAGCGCGACCAGGCGTTCCCTGTTTTTTTCGTTGGCACCCAACCATTCTCCCATCATGAAAAAGAATGCGGCAAGGAACCAGCCACGCGCGATCCATGCCTTCAAAGAGACGACGGGGTGTGCGCTCGGCAAAATGGTCAACCCCATCCAAACGAAGGAGGCGGCCACGAGCAGGGCGATGGGGTGACGAACGAACGACGGCTTGACGGATTGCCCACGGATTGCGCGGATCGCCCACAGAACCATCAGGCCAAACAAGAGAGGTTCGGTGGGCATGTACCATCCCACTGATGTCCATCCGAATTCGGCGAGGTTGACGGAAAGGGGGACCAAGAAGATGAGTGTGGCGAACAAGAGGTCCAAACGAAAAAACGCCAAGCCCGCGACGCCGGCCAGGGCAGGCAGGAGCATGACCCAGGGCATTCCGGTCGCCCAGCCCCACAGGCCAAGCACAAGCATGGTCATGCCAGCGAGCCAAGCGAGCCGCGTCTCCGTCATCTTTGGTTAGGCCAATTGGTGGCGACGGAAGGCATCCAAGCCAAGCAGCGCAAGCAAGGCAGAAACCACGGAGACGATGCACGACATGGCCACGATCAACCAGCGCACGGGTTTCGCCTTTTTGTCCGCCACGTCGGCGTAGTCCACCACAAAACTTGAAGGCATTTGCGACTCGGCATCGACACGCATCATGTCAAGGCTTTTGGCCAACAAGTCGCTGCGCTCGTAGGCCCCTTCGAGCAGGGAACTCAGGTTGTTGTGGTCGTTTGCCATTTCAGAGATGGACTCCAGGTCTTGCTTCAAGATGGCTGCCGCCTTGAAATTGCCTTCTGCCATGGCCCGGCCGTAAGCTGAGGACAAGCTGGCCACTTGCGACTCAAAATCGTAAATGCCGGACGCCTGCAACACCGCAAGGCTGTCCTCAAGTGCGACGATTTGTTGCTGGGTTGACTGAAGCGTGTTTTGGGCCAAAGCATAGGCCTCCGTCGCCCGGTCGTTTCGCATCGCGTTGGCGACGCTGTCAGCCAAAAAGGCCATGTCGTTGGCCATGTCTTTGGCTTGCACGGGGTCTGTGTCGAGCACGCGCACCTCAATGGACCCGAAGCGGGTCAAGTTGGAGTGGACGCACTCGCCGTACTTCAAGTGGATCGCGGCTTTGGAGCCGACTTCCTCCGGATCGATGCCGTAGTGGTTGTAGAGGTCGTACTTCTCGATGACCCTGTCACGGATGCGATGCGAATTGAGGATTTGCAGCAACCGTTCTGCGTCTTCGGTTTCCCCGTACGCGAACAGGTCGTTCTTTTTGTTGGCCTCAAAAAACTGGTCGCCAATGCTCTGCTGAACCGTGGCAAACATGACCACCTTGCTTTCGAATTGCTCTTCCATCATGAGCGAGACTATGGAGGAAACCACCGCGGCCACCAAACCCACGGCCACAAGCGTTTTGAGGTGTTGGAGCAAGAATCGGAGGAAGTTCAAGGACTCCATGGAATTGGGGGTGTCGGGCATTCTGAAGGGATTCTAAGAACTGGCGCGAAGGTAGGCTTCAAGTCGCTTGCTTGCTTCATGGAGGCTCGACGCGCTTGCCCACCAAAGGCGGTACCTTTGGTCCATGGCACGCGTGGCATTGAACGGTCGCTTGTTGGTTCCTGGCAAGCTTGAAGGCATCGGTCGTTTCACCCAACGTTGCTTGGAGGAACTTGTTGCTCGGCGACCCCACGATGAATTCTTGTTGCTCGTGGACCAACCCATTCACCCGTCGCATCTCCTTGGAGCCAACGTGGAGGTACGCCGCATGGTGGTTCCTGGTCGAAGGCCTTGGTTGCTGCGCTTGTGGTTTGGCCTCGTGATGACATGGACCTTGAAGCGGTGGCGTGCGGATGCGCTGGTGTCCCTCGAGGGGCCCCTGGCCATGGGCATGCCGGCGTCGTTTCCACAACTTTCGGTCATCCACGACTTGAACTTTGTCCACCATCCGGGTTGGCTGCCCCGTCGATGGGCACGGTACTACAACCGCCGGTTTCCGGCATTTGCGCGCCGCGCAAATGTGTTGGGAACCGTGAGCGAATGCTCGAGGCAGGACCTTGCAGACACCTACGGAATCAACCGCGAACGGGTGGTGGTGATCCCCAATGCCGCGGACGAGTCGTTCGTCCCGTTGGCACCCGAAAGCAAAGCTGATGCGCAGCAGAGGTACGCGGGCGGTTCGGCGTACTTCGTGTATGTCGGTTCCTTGCACCCCCGAAAGAACATCTGTGGTTTGTTGGCGGCATTTGAGTCGTACCGGGCGGCAGGGGGGACCCATGCCTTGGTGGTGGTGGGGGCCTCGATGTGGGGCGGGATGCAAGAAGTTCTGTCGACAGAGGCGGCGCCCCACGTGCATTGGGCAGGCCGGTTGAACGACGAGTCGTTGGCCCAGGCCATGGGTGGGGCTGAATGCCTGCTCTTTCTGCCCTGGTTTGAGGGATTTGGCATCCCATTGTTGGAAGCCATGGCCTGTGGCGTGCCTGTCATTGCTTCGAACGTGACGTCCATCCCCGAGGTGTGTGGAGGGGCAGCCTTTGCCTTGCACGATCCGACCGACATCGAAGGGGTGGCCGCTTCGATGAAGGCCATTCACGAAGACAACAAGGCCAAACGTGCGGCCATCGAACGGGGCTTCGTCCGAGCCAGCGAATTTGGGTGGGAACGCAGCGGTGCACTGTTGGACGCAGCCGTCGATCGTCTCCTTGAATTGCCTCAGGAACCATGAGTCACGGATTGCTTGCACAAGTTGTCCAAGGCCGCGTGGAGGCGGGTTGCGACGAAGCGGGTAGGGGATGCCTTGCGGGGCCTGTGGTGGCTGCAGCCGTGGTTTTGTCGCCAGAAGTGGCCCTGGAACTGCCCCTCAACGACAGCAAGAAGCTCACCGCCAAGCAGCGGGAGCGTCTTCGAGAGGAAATCGAACAAAAAGCCATTGCCTGGGCGGTGGCGTTTGTGGGGCCTGAGGAAATTGACGAGATCAACATCCTGCAAGCGTCGTTTTTGGCCATGAGGAAGGCCGTTCAGTCTTTGCCTGGTCCTCCCGATCACCTGTTGATTGACGGCAACCGATTCGTGTCGGAAGATGGGATGCCCGAACACACGTGCATCGTCAAAGGAGACGCCAAGGTGGCGAGCATTGCGGCGGCAAGCATCTTGGCCAAAACCCACCGAGACGCATTCATGACGAAGTCCAGCGAGACCTATCCAAATTATGGTTGGCAAACCAACATGGGCTACCCGACGAAGGCACACCGAGAGGCCATCGCGAAGTGCGGCCCAACCCCCCTTCATCGCCGGTCATTCCAGTGGTTGCCAGAGGCGCCCACGTTGTTTTGACGTTGGCGTAGGAACAGAGTGCCTGGATGCCCCGCCTGTCATTATCGTTGGATTATCGCAGAATCAGCATGTTAAGCCCAAGTGAACGGCAGGCGAAATCTTCCCCCAAATGCTGTTTTTGACCGAGCAAGCCCTAATTTCACACGTCCAAAACCTTTAATACCAAACGCATGCGTTTTCTCACCAGCCTCGCCGCATTCCTCCTCTTCTGGTGTGCGGGAACCGCTTCAGCCCAGTGCGACAACCTCTTCTTCTCAGAGGCCGCGGAAGGGTCTTCCAACAACAAGTACCTCGAAATTTACAACCCCACGGGGGCAGACGTGGATTTGAGTGGGTACGCGTTCCCCAACGTCTCGAACGCTCCGGCGGTGGAAGGCGAATACGAATTTTGGAACACCTTCCCCGAAGGAGCCATGGTGGCCGCGGGTGACGTGTACATCATTGCGCACCCTTCTTCTGACCCGACAATTCTCGCCGAGGCAGACCACACGTTCACCTTCTTGTCCAACGGCGACGACGGTTTCATGTTGGTGCAAGGGGACGAGACGTCTTTTGTCCCAATCGATGCCGTGGGCGATTGGAATGGCGACCCAGGGTCAGGCTGGGATGTCGCTGGCGTGACTGCCGGGACCAAAGACCACACCATTGTTCGGAAGTCCTCTGTGCAGTCAGGCAATGGAGGTGACTGGACCACCAGTGCTGGGACCTCTGCCGAAGACAGTGAGTGGATTGTGTTGGACCAGAACGACTGGTCCGATTTGGCGATGCACACGTTCGATGGATGCGGAGCGGCAGTGCTTGGGTGCACGAACCCGAACGCGACGAACTACAACGCGGACGCCACGCAAGACGACGGCAGCTGCATGTTTGACAACCCATGCAACGTGGATGGCGTGTTGGTGGAAGCGAGCAGCTTTCAATTCAACCCTTCTGCCTTGAACATTGAGCCTGGCACGACGGTGGTCTGGTCCAACCTTGGAGGCAACCACGACGTGAACGGCGACATCGATTCCCAAACGGGGGAGTCGTTTGGCAACCCTGAAGCCTTCTACATTGCTCCGGTCCTTGGTGACGCCGCCGGCGTTTGCATCGGCTCGTACACCTTCAACACTCCCGGCGTGTACAACTACGACTGTTCGATTGGTTCTCACGCGGCCTTGGGCATGGTGGCAACCATCACAGTTGGCACGGGGGGCTGCACCAACGCGGCCGCTGCGAACTACAATTCCTCGGCGGATTACGACGATGGCTCTTGCCTCATTGTGGAATTGACCGCCATTGCGGACATCCAGATTGGCCAAGAAACGGGGGTGTTTGCCGACTCTGTGGTGGTGACACGAGGAATTGTGACCGGGGTCTACGGATCCAACGTGAGCATCCAGGATGGCCAAGGCGCCTACAGCGGAATGTGGCTCTTCTCTCCAGACGTTCCCGTCCAAGTGGGTGACGAAGTGGAAGTGACTGGCGCGATTTCAGAATACTTTGACAAAACCCAAATGGGCACGCCAGCCACCGTCATTCTCAGCCAAGGCAATGCGTTGCCGACTCCTGAGGCCTTGGCCACCGCCGACGCGAATGCAGAGGCATGGGAGGGTGTGTTGGTTCAAGTCACGGGCGCTGTGACAAACGCAGACGCTGGCTTTGGAGAATGGGCCCTTTCTGACGGAACGGGCGAATTGAGGGCAGACGACGCTGGATTCGACGCCATCGGCGGTGGCTTGGTGGCACTCGGCAACCAATTGCAATTGACCGGTGCTTTGGATTACTCCTTCGGCAACTTCAAGGTCCAACCTCGTGACGTCGCAGACGTCCTCCTTTACGGCTGCACCAACGCAGGCGCCGTCAACTACAACGATTTGGCGACGATTGACGACGGCAGCTGCGACATTGAAGGCGGCGAATGTGGCTTGTTTGTGTCCGAAGTGGCCGAGGGCTCATCCAACAACAAGTACATCGAGTTGTACAACCCCACGAGCTCACCCATTTTCTTGGACGAGTACACCTTTGGCAACTGCAGCAATGGTTGCGACGACCTCGGTGCTTCTCCGAGCATCACGGACAACGTCGACTTTTGGACGTTCAACTTCCCTGCCGGGTCGCAAGTGGCACCAGGAGGCTTCTTTGTGGTGGCTCATCCAACGGCCGATCCCATCATTTTGGCGGTTGCAGACATGACGTACACCTTCTTGAGCAACGGCGACGATGCGTACTTCCTGGCGAACATCGCCGGTGGCGACACCACCATTGTGGACGCCATTGGTGATTTTGGTCCCGATCCAGGGTCAGGGTTCGCGGTGGCTGGCGTGACCAACGCCACGCAAAACGCCACCTTGGTGCGCAAGCCCGAGGTTTCTCAAGGCAACGGCGGCGACTGGGCAACCAGCGCTGGAACCAACGAAATCGACACGGAGTGGATCATCAACCCATCGAACGATTGGTCCAACTTGGGCATCCACACCTTCAACGGTGCGTGCGCAGTGGACAACACGGGTTGCACCGATCCTGGCGCCGTGAACTATGACGAAACGGCCACGGAGGACGATGGTTCATGCATCTTCATCCCCAACCTGACGGTTCAAGAAATCCAAACCCAAGGCTTTGCAGGCAGCGTGGTGACTTCGGGCATCGTGACAGCGGTGTACGGCAACAACGGCGCGTTGGCAGGCCAGCCGTCGTTTGTCATTCAGAACGGCACTGGAGCCAACTCGGCCATTTGGGTCATCGGCTCAGGCGTAGCTGTGGGAGACCAGGTCGAGGTTGCAGGAAACGTGAGCGAGGTGTATGGCTTGCGCCAAATCCTCTCAGCCGTGCCTACGGTCCAATCTTCAGGCAATGCGTTGCCTGCAGCAGAAGCGTTGATGCCGTCGGCGATCAACGACGAACAGTGGGAGTGTGTCTTGGTGGAAATGGCCGGCACGGTCTCAGGAATCACTGCCAACTTTGGTGAGTGGAACTTGAGCGACGACATGGGTCAAGGCATGGTTGCCTCGCTCGGATACAATGCGGTCAACGACAGCGTGGATGTGGGCGGCATGATGGCAGCTGTGGTGGAGGAAGGTCGCAACTACCGTGTGACGGGTCCCAACTTCTACAGCTTTGGCAACTGGAAGGTGTGCCCCCGCGACACGGTCGACGTGGTTCGCATTGGTTGCACCGACGCCACGTTCCCGAACTACGACCCTCTCGCCTCGGAAGACGACGGTTCTTGCTCCGACGTGTCCGGTTGCACGGATGAAAGCGCGGACAACTACAACCCTGATGCCACGGCGGACGACGGTTCGTGCGTGATCACGGGTTGCACGGACCCAACGGCATTGAATTACAACGCGAACACGACGCTCGAGGACAACAGCACGTGCTACTACACGTTGCCCAGCATCATCATCAACGAAATTCACTACAACCCTTGCAACAGCCAGGGAGACGACTTCGACTACGAATTCGTGGAATTGCTCAACATCGGAGACGTCACTGTCGACCTCGGCGGGTACGAATTCTACAACTCCACGGGCGGCAACGACCAATTGGGCGTTGTCTTCCCTGACGGCACCAGCATGGCTGCAGGTGAATTCATCCTCGTGGTGGTGAGTGAAACGGGCGCGGCGAACTACGCCAGCACCGGGGCGCAAACCTTCGTGATGACGCAAGGCAACTTCAGCAACTCAGGGGAAGCCCTTTCGTTGCGCGATGCCTTCGGCAACGTTGTGAACGCAGTCAGTTACGACGACGCGGGTGCTTGGCCTTCTGCGGCCCAAGGCATTCTCGGATTCAACTACGTGGAAAGCCCTGATGGTGGTTGCGCCACCTTGGAGTACATCCCAGAGGTGCTGGCTGCATCGTTGAACAACCCCATCGGCAACGGCAACGACGATCCAGGAAACTGGCAGGCGTCATGGGTGGACAACGGAACCCCTGGCGCGGCGAACAGTTCTGCCTTTGGTTGCAACAACCCCGATGCGTGCAACTTCAACCCGAATGCGATTTTGGGAGACAACAGCCAATGCACCTATGGATGCAACGGTTGCACCTACCCGAACGCCGACAACTTCACGGCCGGCGCAACCCAAGACGACGGTTCTTGCACGTTCACCATCGCGAACGATTGCCCTGCCGACTTGAACTTGGACGGTGCAGTGACGACGGCAGACTTGTTGGTCTTCCTCGTGGACTTCGGCAACGATTGCCAGCAGGACTAAGCTCAAATTGAATGACCATTGAGGAAGGGCGCCACAATGGCGCCCTTCTTTTATCTTCCCCGCCATGATCTGGGTGCATTGGTTGTTGAGCATTGTTGGAGGCTTGGGCGTCTTCCTGTTTGGCATGCGCACGTTGAGCGATGCCATTCGCCGTGTGTCCGCAACTTCCTTCCGTGAATTCTTGAGCAGCATCACCCAAAGCACCTGGGTGGGCACGGTCACAGGACTGTTCGTGACGAGCTTGATTCAATCGTCTTCGGCTGTCACGGTGACCTTGGTTAGCTTGGTGAACGCGGGATTGCTGACCATACGAGAATCCGTGGGTGTCTTGTTGGGCGCCAACATTGGAACCACCATCACGACGTGGTTGATTGTCCTGTCGCTTGGCGGGTTTTCCTTGAGCGACATGGCGTTGCCGATCGCGGGATTGGCCTTACCCCTGATGCTCATGGAGCGTCGTGTCCCGAGGCAGGTGGCCAACATGATGATTGGCTTTGCCCTGCTGTTCATTGGGCTGAATTTGTTGAAAGGCCAAATGGAGGTGGTGGGTGCCCAAGACCTCTTCACCGCGATTTTCCCCGAAGGCACAGGCATTGGCAGCAACCTTCTGTTCATGGTGATCGGCGCCACGTTGACGGCATTGATTCAGTCGTCCAGTGCCGCCACGGCGTTGACCTTGGCTGCCATGGTGTCGGGCGTGATGGGCTTGGAAAGTGCCTTGGCCATGGTGTTGGGGGAAAACATTGGCACCACCTTGACAGCCAATCTGGCGGCGGTGGTTGGCAACAGGGCCTCCAAGCGCGTGGCGCGCATCCACTTTTTGATCAACATGCTCGGAAGTTGTTGGATGGTGTGGTTGATTCCCTTCATGGCCTCGGTGTTGTCCTCGACGTTTGCGGCCATGGGCACCCCTGACGTGGTCAACGGGTATGCCTTGGCGATGTTCCACACGCTCTTCAACGTGTTCAACGCCCTCATCATGGGGTTGTTCATGGAGACCTTGGTGCGTTGGTCCAAGCGCTTGGTGTGGGTCGAAGACGCCGATTCAGAACTGCCTTTCTCCACCGTGTCAATCCCCGGTCGCATCGTGGATGCGCGGCTCAACTTGGATGAGATTCAAAGCGACTTGCGAAGGAGCGGTGGCGTGTTGCGTCGGATGATTCTCGCACTGGAAGAATTGCTGGGCATCATGGAACCCGAGGACCGTGCAGACGTTTTGGCCCAGCTGTCCAAGTGGGAGGAAAAAACCGATCGCATCGAACAGGCCATCGGCGCCAAAATCTCTGCCGTGGCCCAGATGGAACTGAGTCCTGAACTGAGCGCACGCGTGTCATCCCTCTCGGCAATCAATCCCGATTTGGAACGCGTGGGCGACATGTTGTTGAACATGGCGTGGCAGCTGGATGCCAAAGAACGGGAAGGCGTCTATTTCTTGCCCAAACAGCGCGGCAGCGTGTTGCTCATGATTGGCCTGGTGCGTGAGGCGCTGCAAGTCATGGACGTGCAATTGAAGGCGAGCCTGGTGGATTTGGATGCAGTGGCTGAAGTCGAGGGGAAAATCAACGCCCTGAGAGACAAGTTGCGTGAACGCCACTTGAAGGACGTGGACCGAGGCAAGTATCCCGCCTCGTCAGGGGTCCTGTACAACGAACTCATCACCGCCCTTGAGGAGTGCGGCGACCGGATCGCCCACGTCAGCGCGTCGCTTGCGGAAGGCCAGCAATCCTAGGTCAGTCCGGCACCGCAATCGGGCCTGTGGAGGCTTCGTTCGATGGATTCAAGTCGCGGTCCCACAGGATCCAGCCAAACCGTACCGAATCCGCGGGGCTGCCAAACAAGCGCCAAGTTGTGAGCTCGACCTCAATCGTGCCGTTTTGTGAGGGGCTCGATCCGGTGGGCTCCACCTTGGGGATTTGGTAGGCGAAGGGCAGGGCCAGTTCAGGCTCTTGCCAGAGGCCATTGATCCTTTGTTCAAACCGACCGAGCAGGTTGTAATGCACCTTGATGGGCTCTCCGTTTTCGTCGGTGTCGGTGTAGAACGGTGCGTTGGTGTCTCCGTTGCCATTGAGTCCGACGTTGCCGTCTCCGTCGGTGAAGCCCAATTCGAGCAGCGCGGTGCCATCGGTTTGCGGGCTGAATCGGACAAAGGTCAGGGTGGGTTCGTCGTCGAACGATGGCGTCTCGAGGCACCCGGGAACCGTGCAGCACACCAGAATTGAGACAAGCCAACGACGAATCATGAACCAAAACTAATCAACAACCCCTGTGTCTTGCGACCTTGCAACCATGGTTGACCAGCATCCAGCAGCGCCGTTTGACACCGAGGCGGGCTTGGCGGACGTGCGCAAGGCGTTCATGCACGGCATGAAGTCGTCGGACACCGACTGGTCAAACTTCGCGTTGGCGTTGTTTCGTTGGCAAAACGCCCACAACGACGTGTACGCGGAGTTCGTCCACCATTTGGGCATTGACCTACGCGACGTTCGATCTCCCGAAGCGATCCCTTGCTTGCCGGTCGAAGCGTTCAAACACCACCAGGTGAAGTCGACGATGTGGGAGGTGGCCAAGACGTTCAGAAGTTCGGGAACCTCGGGCGTTGTTTCCCGTTCCCAGCATTGCCTCGACGACCAAGGATGGGCCTGGTACCACCACGTCACTGCGGCTTCGTGGCAACATGTTTGGCGCATGCCTGCGTCGGAGCATCAATGGCTGGGATTGCTCCCGGGATACCTGGGAAGGGAGGATGCTTCGCTGTTGGCGATGGTGGAGGAATTCATGCATCAATCGGGCCATCCTCCTCGCATGTTCATGCGGGACCACGAAGCCATTTCGTCTTGTTTGGAGCAGTGGATTCAAGAAGGATGCCGGAAGCGCATGGTGCTGGTGGGCGTGACCTGGGCCATTTTGGATTGGTTGGATGCGGGGTTGTTGCCCGAGGCTTTGAACAACGCCGAGGTGGCTGGCCAATTTGTGCTCCTGGAGACGGGAGGCATGAAGGGAAGGGGGGTGGAGCCCATCCGGCAAGAAGTGCATGAAGCGATCCATCGTCGTCTCCCCGGCATTCAGATTGCCTCGGAGTATGGGATGACGGAAATGATGTCGCAGGCATACGCGTTGGATGGAATTCACCAGAAGTTCCCGCCATGGGTGTTGCCGGTGGTCAGGGATGCCCGTGATCCCATGGTCCAATTGGCGACTGGGAGAACGGGCCGGTTGGATGTGATGGACTTGGCCAACATCCACAGTTGCGCATTTTTGGCCACGTCTGACCTTGCCCAGCACCACCGAGAGGGCTTGCAAATTTTGGGTCGGGTCGACCGTTCCGAAGTGAGGGGATGCAGTTTGTTGGCATCCGAGTGAATTCATAACCTCATTTCGTTGGTAGACTGCCAAACCTTGGGCATCTTTCGGACCGCAACCTGAACACCTTGGAATCTCTGTTTGCCCTCCTCGGATTTTCGCTGGCCGCCTACTCGGTCGTCGGAAACGACAGCATCCAAACGTTGGGTACGTTTTTGGTGTCAAATGAGCGACGCGAGTGGTGGAAGCTCTGGCTGTTTGCGGGATCCATCATGGCCGTCGTCGTCACCCTGGGCTACTTGGGCTACGGGGAATACCTCGGGGGAAAAGGAGATGACCTCACGTTCGGGAAATATGACGGGATTTTCAGGGGCGACCAAACCTTTCCGACCATCTCCATTTGGTACGTGCTGCCTCCCTTGGTGCTCTTGTTCATCACCCGGCTCGGCATTCCAGTGAGCACGACCTTCTTGGTTCTCACGTTTTTCGCGCCCAAAGCCCTGCCCCAAATGCTGGTGAAGAGTCTGGGGGGATATGGGGTTGCATTCACCTTTGCCATTGTGGCGTTCATGGTGCTCAGTCGGGTGACCGAGCGCCTCTTCCTTCGTCACCCCCTCGACGGAGACGACCATGGATTGTGGACCAACCGTTCCTTTTGGACCGCCCTCCAATGGGGTTCCACGGGATTTTTGTGGAGCCAATGGCTGACCCAAGACCTGGTGAACATCATGGTGTACTTGGGCGACCCTAGGGAGGTGACACCCGGAACCTTTGCGTTTGCCCTGGCCGTGCTTCTGCTCATGCTTGGGTACATTTTTTACCGACGGGGAGGAAAGATTCAAGAGATTGTTCGCGTCAAGACGAACACCCAGGACATCCGTTCGGCCACCTTCATCGATTTCTTCTACGGCCTCGTGTTGCTCTTGTTCAAATTCGACATGCTGGGCATCGGGGCGAAGATTCCCATGAGCACGACCTGGGTGTTTTTGGGCATGCTCGCTGGACGGGAAGTCGCGCTGCGCATGCGACTCGAGGAAACGCGTCAAGACGGCAGGAAGGTGGCTTCCATGGTGTTTTCAGACCTTGGGAAGGCGACCATCGGTCTTGTGGTCAGCGTCTTGCTCGTGGTCTTCTTGTACTTCGTGGAGGGCCGTGATCTGAGCCTGCTCTTTGGCTGATTCGTACTCAGCCTTCCACCACGCGAACGAGGAAGTAGTTTTTCTTGCCTCGCTGCACCAAAATCAATCCGCTTCCCATGGCGTCTGCGGCCGTGACAACCTTGGAATCGTTCACCTTTTCCTTGTTCACGCTCACGCTGCCTTCTTTCAAGGCCCTTCGCGCCTCACCGTTGCTGGACAAGAATGGGTCGTTTCCTCCTGCAAGAACATCAATGACCCCCACGCCTTGGTCCAATTCTGAGCGCGTCAGCGTCCGCTGAGGAACCCCTTCAAAGACGGACAAGAGTTCCGACTCTGGCAAGGCTTCCAAGTCTTCGCGGCTGCTCTTGCCAAACAGCAGCTTGCTTGCAGCAATGGCCGTGTCTAGGTCGGCCTGTCCGTGCACGCGTTGGGTGACGTCTTCGGCCAATGCCTTTTGCATCGCCCGCCCACCGGGATTGGCCGCGTGTTCCGCCTCAATCTCCTCGATGCGCTCCCGATCCAACAGCGTGAAGATTCTGAGGTACCGAGCCGCATCTTCGTCCGCGGCATTGATCCAGTATTGGTAGAATTTGTAGGCGGAGGTTCGTGCTTTGTCGAGCCAGACGTTGCCCCCTTCGCTCTTCCCAAACTTGGACCCATCGGCCTTGGTGATGAGTGGCGCCGTGATGGCAAAGGCTTGACCGCCTCCTTTTCGGCGGATCAATTCTGTGCCTGTCACGATGTTGCCCCATTGGTCGCTTCCGCCCATTTGCACGCGAACATCCTGCGTTTTCCAAAGATGGAAGAAGTCGTAGCCCTGAACCAGTTGGTAGGTGAACTCCGTGAAACTCATGCCGCTTTCCAGTCGATTCTTCACGCTGTCCTTGGACATCATGTAATTCACCGTGATGTGCTTGCCCACGTCTCGAATGAAGTCCAGAAAGCCCATGCCTTTGAACCAGTCGTGGTTGTTCACCACCATTGCTGCATTGCTTCCTTCGAAGTCAAGGAACCGCTCCAGTTGAGCCTTTTGACAAGCGAGGTTGTGGGCAATGGTGTCGACGTCGAGCAATTGGCGTTCGGCTGTTTTGCCGCTGGGGTCGCCAACCATTCCGGTGGCGCCGCCGACCAATGCGACAGGAACGTGCCCGGCGCGTTGCCAGTGAACCAGCAACATGATGGGCACCAAGTTGCCAATGTGCAGGCTGTCGGCGGTCGGGTCGAAGCCGACGTATGCTTTCACCGGGCCCTCCTCAAGGAGTGCCTCCGTCCCAGGCATGATGTCATGCAACAGCCCGCGCCATTTCAGTTCGTCAATCAGCGACATGATTCAAAGATACGGTTCGTGATGGGGTTAGAGGAAGGGCATGAGCTGTTCCATGGCCATGCCTCGGCTCCCTTTTACCAAGATTTGCCGATGGGTGATGGGGTCGTCCGTCAAGGCCTTCTGCAACGATTCCACCGACGAGAAATGGGCATGCTGCCAGCTTGAATCCTCAGCGGGGTCTTGGGTTTGCCCATACCATTGTCCGACGGTCCACAATTCCATCTTCAAGGCTGCCGCGAGGTTCACCAAGGCTTGGTGTGCGTTCAGGCTTTCATGTCCCAACTCAGCCATGTCTCCCAGAATGAGAAGAGGGCGTTCGTGGCCGTTGGCAGCAAAGGCTTGCAAGGCAGCGGTGGTGCTGGAGGGGTTGGCGTTGTACGCGTCGAGCAACACGCGGTTCCGTTCGGTTTGCACGAGTTGGGAACGGTGGTTGGTGGGCGCGTAGGCTTGAAGGGCTTGGATGGCTTGTTCTTCCGACACCCCAAAGTGCTTGCCGATGGTCCACGCCGCCACGTAGTTGGGCAGGTTGTAACTCCCCTCCATGCCTACTTCAATGCGAATTCCACTTTCGTGTTCGATGGCATCCGTCGAGGCATGGTTGGCGTCCCAACGCCATTGTTGGGTGGCAATCGGGGCCATGTTTTGCACGTCTCGTGCCGCACGAACCACCTTGGGGTCATCCATTTGGACAAAGGCTGTTCCGTCGTTCGAAGCAATCCAATCGAACAGTTCTTTTTTCCCTCGAAACACCCCTTCTTCGCCGCCAAAGCCTTCTAGGTGGGCCAAGCCAATGTTGGTGATGCACCCGTGACTGGGTTCGGCCAATTCGCACAACAGGGCGATTTCGCGCTGGTGGTTTGCACCCATTTCAACCACGACCAATTCGGGATTGCCGGGTGCATTCAAAAGGGTCAGTGGGACCCCGATGTGGTTGTTCAGGTTGCCTGTCGTGGCGTGGACGCGGAAAGTGGTGGCCAGGACGTCGCGAATCAGCTCTTTGGTGGTCGTTTTCCCATTGCTTCCTGTCAAGGCCAAAACAGGGCATGACCAGGATCGTCTCACGCCTTGCGCTACGCGCTGGAGCGCATCCAAGCTGTTTTCGACCACGGACACCTTGTCGTGTTCGTGCCAGCGAACGTCGTCGGAGACCACGTGAAGGGCGCCAGCTTTTAGGACATCGTTGACAAAGTCGTTGGCGTCAAACCTCGGGCCTTTCAGCGCCCAAAAGACCTTGTTTTGCATGTCGTCACGGGAGTCAATCGAGACCCCAGATGCGGACTGAACAAGGTGGATGAGCGAGGTGATGGACGCGTAGGCAGTCATGGCGGTTGGGACCAAAGAAAAGCCCCGTGGCAGGGCCACAGGGCTTGACAGTCAAAAGTTGTTGACGCGGGCTTGGGGAAGGCCCCAATCACTGGCCAGAGAAGGGCACTGGAGAGCCCACACGATCCATGGCGCAACGGAAACCGATGGACGCCGAGGATTGACGTTCGTCCAGGAAGCGACGCGTGCCAGGAACGAGGTAGTACGCACGGTCGTCCCATCCTCCGCCTTTGTAGACGCGGCTTCGGTTCGAAATCAACGTGGACGAACCGTAGTTGTACGTTCGGCGGTTTTTGGACACCGATTCGCTGGCGTAGTCCAGCGATGTTTGCTTGTCCCCGTCGATGTAGTCGATGTTGTCGGCCACGCGGTAGTTTGTGCGGCCGAGGTTTTCTTCAAGGCTTTCGTCGCGAATCTGCATGTCGCCTGGAACGGCGTCAATGTTGTTGCTGAAGCCTTTGCGGAGATCAGCAGCAGCCAACGCATCGCTGTCAACGATCATGTCCATGGCGTCTTGCATCAACGTCTGGGCCTCTTCGAATCGCTGTTCCTTCTCGCGCGTTTCTGCCTCGGTGACTTTGGTCCTTAGGTTGCCAATGAGCTCGGTATCCTCAGGGGTCAAGTTTTGCACGTCTTTGCCCGCAGACTGGTACTCGTCGAGGAAGTCTTTGACACCGCCGATGTTGTACACCACGTAGTCGTACTTGTCGACCGGGTTGCCCTCAGCATCCAACACCTTGGTCTTGTAGACGTTGCCACGGAAGGGTCGGAATTCGTTGTTGTCTTGAATCGAGAGGGGACGGTAGACATCCATGACCCATTCGTTGACGTTTCCTGCCATGTTGAACAGGCCGTAGTCGTTGGGTGCGTAGGAGTACACGTTGACCGTGACGTCGCCCATGTCGTTCAATGCCCCGGCAACACCCATGTAGTCACCTCGGCCTTTCACGAAGTTGGCATTGATCGCACCGTAGCCACCGCTTCGGCTGTCTCCGTTTCGAACGAAGTGGCCGTTCCACGGGTAGGTTTTGCGTTGCGCCACCAATTCGCCGAGGCTGTTGCCAATCAAGCCAAGGGCCGCGTATTCCCATTCTGCTTCGGTGGGCAGGCGGTATTCGGGAAGAAGCACGCCGTCCTCGATGCGCAAGTCTCGGTACTCGCTGTTGGGGCTGTAGCTGGGCAAACCTTCGCGCACGCGCTCGCCGGCGTATTGACCGTTGAGGTACGACGCCGTGGTGAAGTGTTCTTCGTCAATCTGGGCCTCAGGGTTGTGGGCGAGGAGGCCTTCACGGATCAAGATGCCTTCGTTCACGCGGTCCGAACGCCACTTGCAAAAGGCCGTGGCTTGCAACCAATTCACCCCGACGACAGGGTAGTCGCGGTATGCCGGGTGACGGAGGTAGTAGTTCACCAAAGGTTCGTTGTAAGCCAACTTGTCGCGCCAGGAAGCCGTGTCAGGGAGTGCACGCTCAACAATTTCGGGGTAGGACGAGCCATACACGCGCTGAAGCCAGTTGAGGTATTCGCACCAAAAGTGGTTGGTTACCTCCGTCTCGTCCATGTAGAACGAAGACACAGTGGTGCGTCGTGGGATGTTGTCCCAGCCGTAGGTCAAGTCGTCTTCGACAGACCCCATGGTGAAGGTCCCACCTTCCACGAAGATGAGGCCGGGTCCGGTCTCTTGTTCGAAGTAACTGGGGCGTTCAAACCCACCATTGTCGGTGTAGTTGTACGCCCAACCCGTGGCTCCTGAGCGTTCGTAGTAGCATCCCGAGAGCGTCAGGAGGCCGGCGACGAACAAGAGCAGTCCGAGGGATTGGATTCTCATCATGGTTTGCGGTTTCAATTGCAGTTTTCAGTAGATGGATGCAGGAGGGTGGTTTCTTACAACTAGAAAGTTGGGCAAGAAATTGTGCGGAACTTGGATCGCTGTGGACAAGCGAACTTCATGCCCAAGTGGATTTCGTGGGCACCGCCTGTGGCAGGGGTCAAGTCCGAGATGGTGATGTCGTAGCTGTATCCGAATCGAAGCAAGGGCGTTTCAACCCCCAACAACACAATCAAGGCGTCGTTGGTGGTGGAAGAGAAGAACCCACGGTACCAAACCCCTCCCACGAGAGGTCCCTTGCTCACGTAGGTACCCAAGTTCATTTGCTGGAACTCGCCTTGACGACGGTACAGGATGTTCGGCGAAATCCAAGCCTCGACCCCTTTCACGCTCCGCTGGAGGGGGAATTTGGCGCCGGCATGCCCCGTCAGCTTCATGGGCAAGCGGCTTACGCCGACCACCAAGCTTTCGTTGGGTTCGTTCAAGTGGTGGGCTGCCACGCCGGCGTAAATCTTTTCGGTGAAGGCCAACAAGCCGGCGCCGAAGTCCACTTTTCGGACGATGCCACCTCGTTCTTGGTCTTCAGACGTGTACACAAACCCGCGTCGTGGGTCGATCATGTCCCCGAACGTCAGGTTGCTCCAGTCCAACGCCTTCTGCAAGTAGCTTGCCTGCAAGGCGGCACGGATGGACAACTTCCGGCTGACGGCTTGTTGGTAGCTGTACATGCCGGAGATGTTGGTGGTGCTCAAGGTGTTTTGGCCAGCTTGGTCGTGCATCACCACCAAACCCAAACCACCTTGGATGGACTTGAAGTATTGGTCGTACGCCACAGTCTGTGTCACGAACGAGCCGCTCATTGCAGGCCACTGGTTTCGATGAGACATGACCAAACGAGGACAGCGTGCAGAACCCGCAAACGCTGGGTTCAAGGTGAGGGGGCTTGCGTAAAACTGTGAGTATTCAGGGTCTTGCGCAGCAATTTCCTTGGGCGCAAGGAACGCCGTGGCCAACAGGGCCAAGGTGAGAATCGGTAGGATGGACGTGAACTTCGTCATATTAGAAGCATGTTGAACCCACAATGTTACGGAATTTTGGCGAGATGGCCTTGGGGCTTGGCGGCTCGCAACAAAAGCACATTTTGTGCGTTCTTCATGCGGGAGTTCTCCTTTGAGATTCATCTTTGCGAAAATGCACGCTTCACACACTGGTTTTGTCGCCCGCACGGTTGGGTTGTTCACATTGATTTGGTTGCACGGCGTGACGGGTGGTGCGAACGGGCAAGTGGTCTGCCAAACCACCCAAGACGGCATCGTGGCGCACGCCTCGTTTGAGCTTTCTTCTTCCGACTGGGAGGCGCTGGTTCGACTGGGAGAAGGCGTGACGATGGATGCATCCCTCGATGAAGCTTGGGAAGGGGTTCAAATTCTTGACGACTCAGAAGTTTGGACGGCGTGTTCTCTTGAAGAAGAACACAGGCTCTCCCATCTCCCTGTGGCCCAACGCCCGCGAAGGCTAACGGTCCAGCACGCCTTGGGCAAAACCTACCTCGTGGGGGAGTTTCCCGTGGTACGTTGGGACGTCGACCGTGGCTGGGAAAAGTGCCTTTCTGCCCAATACATTTTGGGGGAGTCGCCTTCTGGTTTCAACCGGAATGGTCGCGCATGGCCCGAGGCAAGCGTGTTGGCGGAAGGTACGTGGTGGCGTTTTTCCACAACGGAAGAAGGGGTTCATTGCCTCGATTACGACGATTTGTCGGCGGCCGGATTGAATCCTGCCCAATTGGACCCCGACGCCTTGCGGATTTTTGGGCACGGAGGCCAAGCCTTGCCCTTCAACAACGACGTGGAGCGGGCACTCGACGTGCCCCAAGTGGCCGTGGTTCGCCGAGGGCTGGAGGACGGTAGCTTCGACCCGGGTGACGGGTTGTGCTGGTTTGCGCCATCCCTGACCCAGTGGGATTGGGACGAAGACGAAGGATGGAACCACACCCCTCAACCTTGGGCGGATACGGCAAGGTGGTTCCTTCGGGTGGATGCACCGGCAACCATGGACATG
>CAZKGY010000008.1:0-19646 GCA_964552305.1 uncultured Comamonadaceae bacterium | reverse complement strand
ACGCGAAACCGGTTAGAACGGGAGGTCGTCGTCGTCGGCAGGTGCGGTGGCTGGCATCGGGGGCACAGGCGGCATGGGTGCAGCACTGACGCCTTGTGGGGCTCCTGGCGCTGCAGGGGCTCCCGCTTGGTCGGCTTCGATGCGCCATGCGTTCAAGTCGACGTAAAACTGACCGTTGTACTCCCTTCCGCGCAAATCAAATTTGACGTTCATCACGTCGCCCTCCGAAAACTTGGACAACTGCTCCGACTTCTCTTTCAGCGCGGAAAATTTGATGTCCTGCGGGTACTGTTCCATCGTCGTGATGACGAAGTCACGCTTGTAGAAACCGCTTGGGAAATCCTGCTGATCGAACAGCTTTTTGAGGGTGCCTTTCAGTTCAAATGCCATGCATCGAAGATAGCATGCCCCGGCGGGATTTGGGCCTCAACCCGCGTTGAAAGCGAGAAGGGTTTTCCACGCTTCATCCACCAACCCCTTGTTCAATTGCTCGGCCGCCAACACGTGAAGGGCGCCTTCCAAGGCCGCGCCATCGTCCTCATGGTCCATGAACACGTCGGCCAACTCCAAGAGCTTGTGCTCGTTGACCGAGGTTTCGTCAGGCAACGCTTCCACCCCGGCCAGTTGGGCCAGATGGTTGCCCGTCAACACGCGGCTAAACCGTATGTCCTCGGGAAGCGCGTCGACCCCCATGCCCACCACGCCCAGGGGCTTCACCACCTCGAACAAGGCATCGCCCGCGACACGCACGTAGTGGTTGCCACCGCATCGCCCCACCAAGTCGAGCTTGGTGGCGTCGGGCACCCCATGGTCGTTCAAGACCAATTGGTGAAAATGCATCTTCACGATTTCGGCAAAGACCAACTGTCCTGCCCCGCCCTGCGTTCCAAGGGACTCCGTCTTCAACACCCTGCACTCCAATTGCACCGGCGATTCTGCCACGCGTGCAGGCTTCACCTTGTCGGAAGGAAGCGGGGTCAATCCAGCCTTCACAAACTCGTCCACGCCTTCGTCAAAATCCGAACTGGCCAACGAGCATGCGTGGACCATGGCGTGACTCACCAAATTGACCACGACTTCCGGCACCTCGAGCACGTTGTCCCACGTGTGTTTGGTCGTGGCGTCACGCCCCCTTCGTGCAGGCGAAAAAATCACCAGCGGAGGGTTCGCCGAAAAGACATTGAAGTAGCTGAACGGGGCCAAATTGGGCCTCCCCTCACCATCCACAGTGCTCACAAAGGCAATGGGTCGAGGCGCGATTCCTCCGAGCAGGCAACCATGCAAAGCCTTGGCGTCGAGGGCCTCAGGCAGATAAGACGTGATGGTCGGTTCCATGCGCTCAGGAAGCCTGGTGCGATTCCACCTTGTCGATGGATTGCATGACCTTGGCCTTCAACCCCTCTTTGAAATCAGCCACCCGTTGCCGCAACGCGTCGTCGGAAGCGCCCAAGATCTGCGCCGCCAAAATGCCGGCATTCGTGCCTCCATCCAACGCCACCGTGGCCACTGGAACACCGGAAGGCATCTGCAAAATGCTCAGGACTGAGTCCCAACCATCGATGCTGTTTCGGCTTTTGATGGGAACCCCGATGACGGGCAAGGGGGTCAAGGATGCCGTCATGCCTGGCAAATGGGCCGCACCTCCTGCTCCCGCAACAATCACGCCCACGCCTCGGTCGGCCGCGCCTCTGGCATATTCGACCATCCTATCCGGCGTGCGGTGCGCGGAAACCACTGTCATTTCGCAGGGAACACCAAGCTCCGCCAACACTTTCTGGGCCCCTTCCATCACAGGCAAGTCGCTGGCGCTGCCCATGATGATGCCTACCGATTTGTTCATGGCACGAAGATACGGCGTACCCGCCGCGAGGAAGGAAGGCTCAATCGCCTTTCTCCAAGGCGTCGATTTGCTTCTTCAGCTCCGAAGCCAATTCGTAATTCTCGGTCGCGATGGCTTTCTCCAGTTTGCGACGCAAGGCGGGCAAGTCGTCCTGGGTGGTGCTGGATGGTTTGGACGACTTTTCCGTTGCCTCAGACGTGGATTCTGGCTCTTCTTCACTCGCTTCCAGATCGACGCCAGCTGCCTCCATCACCTGCGCGTTGCAGCGAATGGGGCAGCCGAAACGAACCGCGATGGCCACGGCATCCGACGACCGCGCGTCAATCAACTCTTCGCGGATGCCATCGCCCACGACGATTTGTGCGTAGAAAATCCCCTCCACCATTTTGTGGATCAGCACCGAAGACACCTCCATGCCGAAGGCGGTCAAGGTGTTCTTCATCAGGTCGTGGGTCAATGGCCGCGATGGGCGCATGTTCTCCAGCTCGATGGCAATGGCCTGGGCTTCTGCCCCCCCAATGACAATCGGCAGCTTGCGCTTGCCCTTCACTTCACCAAGGACCAAGGCGTAGGCGCCCGACGAGGATCCGCTCAGGGCGATGTCTACGATTTCTAGGTCGATGTGGCTCATGGAGGTGCTTGGTGGGGTCAGCCCAAAGCCTTGATGGCCTCGGTCAATTTGGGCAAGACTTCGAAGGCATCGCCCACAATTCCGTAGTCCGCCGCCTTGAAGAAAGGCGCCTCTGCATCGGTATTGATGGCCACGATGACCTTGCTTTGGTTGACGCCCGCAAGGTGTTGAATGGCGCCACTGATTCCCGCTGCAATGTAGAGGTCCGGACGGATGGTGGTTCCCGTTTGGCCCACGTGCTCGTGGTGGGGACGCCAACCCATGTCGCTCACTGGACGGCTGCATGCGGTGGTGGCTTGGACCGCTTGGGCCAATTCCTCCACGATGCCCCAATGCTCAGGCCCCTTCAATCCACGACCCGCGGAAACCACGCGCACCGCTTCGGGCAAGGGAACGGAACCGTCTTCGCTCGACGCCTCAAACCCTGTCACCGACAGGCGGGCTGGCCCCGCATCCGCCTCAAAAGACGACACCGACGCCTCGACCCCGTCGCTGGACACGCCAAACGCGTTGGGCGTGGTGGTGATGACTTTGGTCGCCGTGTCAACCTTGACGTGTGCCATGGCCTTGCCGCTGAACACGTTTTTGCGCACCGCCTCACCTTCCAGCAAGCCCGTGACTCCAGGCACCATGCCGGCGCCCAGGCGCACAGCCACTCGAGCAGCCACAGCGCGGCCGACGTGGTCGTGTGGGGCGACCACCAGCGTGGCGCCTTCAGCCTCCGCTGCGGCAGTCACCACGCGGGCAATTTGCCCTTCATCCACCAACGCGTCTTGGTGATGCAACACCTTGGATGCGCCTGCAACGCCTGTGCCGCCGTCGCCGTTCAATTCACCCACCACCAACGCGGTCACCGTCGCGCCGCAAGCCTTGGCGTAGGACACGGCCTCCAGACCCGCCTTTGTGGCCTGGCCTGACTTCGTGGGAACAAATGCCAAACAATTCATTTCTCTCGTATTTTGGGTTAGAGGACTTTCGCTTCTTCGCGCAACAAACGCACCAACTCTGCAGGATTGTCCGCAGGGACCATCTTGCATTCTCCTTTGGCAGGTGGAAGTTCAAACTTGGACACTTGCGAACCCTGCTTGCCTCCTTCCGCTGAAACCACGTTCAGGGGTTTCGAGCGGGCAGCCATGATGCCCCGCATGTTCGGAATGCGTTGTTCAGCCATGCCTTTGGAAGCGCTCACCACCACGGGCAGGGACGCTTCCACGGCTTCGATGCCCCCACTCGCTTCGCGCTTGGCCTTGGCGGTGCTTCCTTCCACGTCGAGGGAAGTCGCCAAAGACACGTAGGCCATGTCCATCAACTCGGCCACCATCGCTCCGACCACGGATCCGTTGTGGTCGATGGTTTCCTTGCCGCACAAAATGAGGTCGTACCCCTCGCCTTGTGCGTGATTGGCAATCAACGTCGCCGTTTCCAGGGCGTCCTGAGGGTCCACGTCGATGCGCACGGCGTCGTCGGCACCAATGGCCAGCGCCTTGCGCATGATGGGCTCGCTGTCCGCGCCACCCACCGTCACGATGGTGACGGAACCACCCTGCTGCTCTTTGAGCTCCAGCGCGCGCACCAAGGCGTACCACTCGTCGTAGGGGTTGACAATGAATTGCACCCCATTGGCATCAAACTGCGTGTCGCCATCTGTGAAGGCGATGCGGCTTGTCGTGTCCGGGGCTTTGCTGATGCAAACAAGGATTTTCATGGGCGTTGATTTCTTATGGGAACAAGCCTGCAAAGTGGCAAGCCTGCGCTGGGCAAAGTTAGGTCAGCGGGGACGATTCGATTCCCCTCTGAGGCATCCGACAACAAGAATTGGCCACAACATTTCAGGATGGATTACCTTTGGCGCCCGAATAAGGCATAGAACCATGCGTGAAATTACGTTCAGGGAAGCCGTGGCTGAGGCCATGAGCGAGGAAATGCGCCGCGACGAGTCGGTGTTTTTGTTGGGTGAAGAGGTGGCCGAATACAACGGCGCTTACAAGGCATCCAAGGGAATGCTGGACGAATTTGGTCCGGACCGCGTCATCGACACACCCATCGCCGAGCTTGGATTCAGCGCCATCGCCGTGGGGGCGGCCATGAATGGGTTGCGCCCCATCGTGGAATACATGACGTGGAACTTCGCCGTGTTGGCGTCGGACCAAATCATCAACCACGCCTCCAAGATGTTGCAGATGAGCGGCGGACAGTTCCCAGTTCCCATCGTGTTCCGCGGCCCCAACGGGACGGCAGGCCAACTCGCGGCGACGCACAGCCAGAGCTACGAGAGCTTGTACGCATCCATGCCAGGCCTGAAGGTTGTGACCCCATTCACCCCCTACGAAGCGAAAGGCCTGCTGAAGTCGGCCATCCGCGACAACGATCCCGTGCTGGTGATGGAGTCGGAAAAGATGTACGGCGACAAAGGCATGATCCCCGAAGGCGAATTCCTCGTGCCCATCGGCAAGGCCAACGTCCGACGCAAAGGCGATGACGTGACGATTGTGTCCTTTGGCAAAATCCTCAAGGAAGTCCACGCGGCCGCCGACGAGTTGGCCAAAGAGGGCATCGAGGCTGAAATCATCGATTTGGTCACCATTCGCCCCTTGGACCTCGACACCATCGTGGAAAGCATCAAGAAAACGAACCGCCTGGTGATTGTGGAAGAGAGCTTCCCCGTGGCCTCCATCGCCACGGAAATCACCTACCGCGTGCAGCGCCACGCCTTCGATCACCTCGACGCACCGATCCGTCGCCTCTGCCAGAGCGACACCCCGTTCGCGTTCGCCACGAGCTTGATCGAAGAGGCCCTTCCTCAAATCAAAGACATCGTCGAGGCATGCAAAGACGTGGCCTACGTCGCGTAACCCGCATCCCGACAACAGCATAGTCCAACAACTTTTCGAACAATCAGGGTCGAACCGCGACCCACTAACACCTTCAACATGCAGCAAACACTGCTCTACCTCGTACCAGGCCTGGCCATTCTTGGCTTGATTGTCATGGCCATTCAGGCCGCTTGGGTCCGCAAACAAAGCACGGGCGAAGCCCGGATGAGCGAAATCGCTCAGCACATTCACGAAGGCGCCCTTGCGTTCTTGAGCGCCGAATACCGCATCCTTGCCGTGTTCGTCGTGGTGGCTGGAGCCCTCCTCGGCCTCGTCTCCTCCATGGTTGAAACCACCCACTGGTTCATCGTGGTCGCCTTTGTCATTGGTGCCGTGTTCTCGGCGCTTGCAGGCAACATTGGCATGCGCATCGCCACCCAAGCCAACGTCCGTACCACCCAAGCCGCACGCACGAGCTTGAGCGAAGGCTTGAAGGTCTCCTTCACAGGCGGCATGGTCATGGGTCTCGGCGTCGCCGGTTTGGCCGTGTTTGGGTTGAGTGCGCTCTTCATCCTTCTTCTAGGATGGATGGGTGGAGGCGAAGGTCCCACCTCCGTGGATCAAATGACCATCATCCTCGAAGCCCTCGCCGGATTCTCACTCGGTGCAGAGAGCATCGCCTTGTTCGCCCGTGTGGGCGGTGGCATTTACACGAAGGCCGCAGACGTCGGTGCCGACTTGGTCGGCAAGGTGGAAGCAGGCATTCCCGAAGACGATCCCCGCAACCCCGCAACCATCGCCGACAACGTGGGCGACAACGTGGGTGACGTGGCCGGCATGGGTGCCGACCTCTTTGGTTCCTACGTGGCCACGGTGTTGGCAGCCATGGTGCTCGGCAACTACGTCATCAGCGACATGGGTGGAAGCATTTCCGACAACTTCGGAGGCATGTCCACCATCTTGTTGCCCCTGGTGATTTCCGCCCTCGGCATCGTGTTCTCGATTCTCGGCGCACAAGTGATTCGCGTCGGTGACGACGCCAAGGAAGCCCAAGTGCAGGCGGCCTTGAACCGTGGCAACTGGGGTTCCATCGTGTTGACCGCTGTCGCATGCTACTTCTTGGTGGACATGATGCTCCCTGATCAACTCACCATGGAGTTCTTTGGTGAAGGCACCCGCACCTTCAGCTCCATGAACGTCTTCTACTCGGTGATCGTCGGCCTCGTGGTGGGCGGTGCGATTTCGTACATGACGGAATACTACACCGGCCTCGGCAAGAAGCCTGTCCTGGACATTGTTCGGCAGTCTTCCACCGGTGCTGCCACCAACATCATTGCAGGCCTCGCCACGGGCATGATCTCAACGTTTGGCCCCATCATTCTCTTCGCTGCGGCCATTTACGCCGCGTACGAGTTTGCCGGCTTCTACGGGGTGGCGATTGCCGCTTGCTCCATGATGGCCACCACGGCCATGCAACTCGCGATTGACGCCTTCGGCCCCATCGCGGACAACGCGGGTGGCATCGCGGAAATGAGCGAACTCCCTGAAGAAGTGCGCGAGCGCACCGACATCCTCGATTCCGTCGGGAACACCACGGCCGCCATCGGCAAGGGCTTCGCCATCGCCTCTGCGGCCTTGACGGCGTTGGCCCTCTTCGCGGCTTACGTCGAATTCACCGGCATTGAAGGAATCAACATCTTCAAGGCCAACGTGCTCGCCGCGTTGTTCATCGGTGGCATGGTGCCTGTCGTGTTCTCGGCTTTGGCCATGAACAGCGTCGGTAAGGCCGCCATGGAAATGGTGCAGGAAGTGCGCCGCCAGTTCAAGGAAATTCCGGGCATCTTGGAAGGCACAGGCACGCCTGAATACGGCAAGTGCGTGGACATCTCCACCCAGGCTGCGTTGAAGGAAATGATGCTCCCAGGTGCCATGACCATCCTCTTCCCCCTGGTCATTGGTTTGTTGCCTTTGATGTTGGGCGCTGAAGCTGCTTGGGCAGCTGAAACCCTTGGTGGCTACATGGCCGGCGTGACCGTGAGCGGTGTGCTCTGGGCCATCTTCCAAAACAACGCTGGAGGTGCATGGGACAACGCCAAGAAGTCTTTCGAAGCTGGCGTGGAAATCAACGGCGAAATGACCTACAAGGGTTCAGATGCCCACAAAGCAGCCGTGACTGGCGATACCGTGGGTGATCCCTTCAAGGACACCTCTGGACCTTCCATGAACATCCTCATCAAATTGACCTGCCTCGTGGGCTTGGTCATCGCCCCCATCTTGGGCGGAGGACATGGGCACGAGCACAGCGACATGAACAAGGCGGAAACGACCACGCAACAAGTGGCTCAAGCGCCTGAAACATCCTTCGAATGATCCGTTCCTTCACACTTCTTTCCTGCTTGGCCATGCTGATGGCTTGCGGAAGCCCGTCAGAGCCAACCCAAACGACCGAGAAGGCTTCGACTGAGGCGGCGGTGGTCACAGGCCTTGCAGATGGCAACTACGTTGTCAACAAGGTGAAGCCTCGCGTCACCTGGGCTGCAGAGAAGCTCACCGGTGACGGCCACAACGGCACGTTGTACATCGAAAGCGGAAAATTCCGCATCGAAGGCGGGGCCATCACGGCAGGAGCCGTCATTTTTGACATGGCGCGAATCGAGTGCACCGACCTCGAAGGAGATTCCAAGGCCGACTTGGAAGACCACCTCCGTGGAGGCGATTTCTTCAACGTAGAGACCCACCCCAAGGCCGAACTTCGCATCCATGGCGTGACAGAAGAAAGCGGAGTGAACACGTTGCAATCCACGCTGACACTCAATGGCGTTGCAGTGGACTACAACATCCCCGTTCAGCTCGTCGAAGCAGACGTGCCCGGAGACGTGAAAGGCTTGGCCGTCCAAGGGAAGTTCCAAATGGATCGCACCAAGCACGACATTGTGTACCAATCCGGCACCATCTTCGAAGGGCTTGATTGGGCCATCAAAGACGACGTCAGCATCGGGTTCTCCTTGATCGGGGTGCCCGCAGACATGCGCGTGAAGTAATCTGGCACATCAACCAGCACGAACAAGGCCCGCTTCGAGCGGGCCTTGTTGCGTTTGGGCGTTGCGTGCTTGGGATGTCTCCTCAGGAAAACAAGCTGTTCAACTTGCCATCGATGGACTGGATGATGTTCCCCAGGTCCTCTTTGTTCTCATGGAAGCTGTTGTTGTCCACGTCGATGATGAGCAACTCCCCTTTCGTGTACGTGCTGATCCAGGCTTCGTAACGTTCGTTGAGGCGGTTGAGGTAATCCAAACGAATGGCTTCCTCGTACTCGCGGCCCCGCTTCTGGATTTGGTCCACCAACGTGGGCACCGACGCCCTGAGGTACACCAACAAGTCCGGAGGCGTCACAAACTCTTCCATCAACTCAAACAACGAGAGGTAATTGTCGAAGTCGCGGCTGCTCATCAACCCCATCGCCTGAAGGTTCGGGGCGAAGATGTGGGCGTCCTCGTAAATCGTGCGGTCTTGGATGATCGGCTTGCCCTTCGCCTTCATTTCAATCAGTTGGGCAAAGCGAGACCGCAGGAAATACACTTGCAAATTGAATGACCATCGCTGCATGTCCTTGTAGAAGTCATTCAGGTAAGGGTTGTCATCGACCTGCTCGAAATGAGGGGTGTATCGGTAGTGTTTGGCCAGGAGCGTCGTCAACGTCGTTTTTCCTGAACCAATGTTTCCAGCGATGGCGAGATGCATGTTGTCTTCCTCTTGAGGGTTGTTCAATTCGGACAGCCAAAGTAGGACGGCCAAGGCGACCGCACAAGCCCCTTCAACAGGTTGGGGATAACTCTTGCACGCCCTGCTCCAACAGCGCCTCAATCACAACCAGTTGCTGCGTCAAACGAGGCACCTTGTGCTGTCCACCGAGTCGTGCCCGAGACTTCAACCATCGCTCAAACGTGCCCGGCGACACAAAGTGGACCTGAGGCCTGGCCAAGATGAGGTCGGACGTCCGTTTGGCCTTGTAATCCCCGTTGCGCTCCTGCAACGCCGCATCGAGGCGCTTCGCCCAACTCTCCTCTGGTGGACGCATGCTCTCGGGGCGGAGCTCCACGACGAATTGGTGCCCGATGGGCTTGCCCAACGGGTCCAACACGGGACCACCCATGTGGTTGGCCACGGACACCCCCAAGTCCTCGGCCACTCGAGCCATGGCCTGGTCGGTTTGTCGCACCATGAGCTCCTCACCCACGAGGTTCAAATAGGACGACACGCGTCCAGCCACTTGGACGCGGCAAGGGATTTTCGAGGTGATGGTCACCAAGTCTCCCACCATGCAGCGCCAAAGTCCGGCGTTGGTGGAAACGACGAGGGCATAGGTTTGGCCGACTTCCACCTCTCGAAATTCCAAGGCCCTCGGTCGGTCCGATTCAAGCTCATCCAAAGGCACAAATTCGAAGTAAATGCCGTGGTCCATCAACAACGCCATGTCGTCCCGCGACAGGTCGTCTTGGTAGGCAAAAAAGCCCTCGGACGCATTGTAGGTCTCGATGTAGTGCATGGGAGGATGGCCCGGCGCATTGGGAATGAGTTCCTCAAACGTGTTCTTGTACGGCTCAAACCCCACCCCTCCATGCATGAACAGCCAAAGGTTTGGCCACACCTCTCGGAGCGTTTCCTTGCCAGACAGCGCCAACACGCGCTCCGCGACCAACGCCATCCAACTTGGCACGCCGGCCAAAATGCGGACGTCTTCCTTCATGGTGACTTCTGCAACCGCCTGAACCTTTTCTTCCCAGTTGTCCATGAGCGCGATGGCACGGCTCGGGGTCCTTCTCGCTTCGCACCAAGGAGGCAAGTGCTTGACGATGATCGCGCTCAAATCTCCCTTCATTGCATGGCTTCCCTCAGAAACCAACGCGCTGGATCCGCCCAGAATCAAATGCTTTCCTTGGTACAGCTGCGCCGCAGGCACCTGATGACAGAACTGGGCCAAGAGGTCTTTGCCCCCCTTGTAATGCCCCCCATGAAGCGAATCGCGCGTCACGGGCAACCACTTGTACTGGTCGCTCGTCGTGCCCGAACTCTGCGCAAACCACTTTGTGAGTCCTGGCCACAACACGTCCCGTTCACCTGCCATCGCCCTGGCGATCCATGGCTTCAATTCGTCGTAGGAAACAATCGGCACATGCCGAACAAAGTCCCGACGACGGGAAACATCCTGCGTGCCGCCAATGCCAAGTTCCTTTCCATACCGGGTCGAAGCCAATCCATGCATCAGCCCCAAAAACACCCCTCTCTGGGCGTCAGCAGGCCGGGTTTGGGCCCACAAAATTTCGGGCATTCTCGCCCCGATGAGTCGGTGAAACAAGCGATTGGCAGGCATGGCATCCGAAGGTAAGGAAGTTCCTCACGAGGAGGCACAAAGCAGGGTTCCGGGTTCCGACTTCAGGCTTCGGCTTCCACCGGAGCAAACACCTTGGATGCCGCGGCCAAGGCAAGCTGGATGTCTCCTTCGGTGGTGTACCGCGAAAACGAGAAACGAACGCTTGCTTTGTCGGCTTCGTGGAAGCCCAAGGCACGGAGCACGTGGGATCCCATGGTGGCTCCGCTGGAGCAAGCGCTTCCGCCCGAGCAAGCAATGCCCTCCAAATCCATCAAGAACACGGCCATCCCGCTGTTGGGATGGGGTGGAAATTTGACATTCAACACCGTGTACAAGCGGTCTTCCTTGTCCGAATCACCGTTGAACGAAACCCCGGGAAGCTCCTTTTTCAACCCCTCCACCATCAAGCGTTTTAACCCTCGGACGTGGCTTTCGTGGCTCGCCATGTGCGTGAACGCGAGGTCCATCGCCGCCCGAAGCCCCACAATGCCTGCCACGTTTTCGGTTCCTCCCCTCAGCAAGCGCTCCTGCCCGCCACCCACAATCATCCCCTCGACCTTCAATGCGGGATTGACGTACAAAAATCCAGATCCTTTGGGTCCGTGAAATTTGTGCGCGCTGCACGTCAAGAAATCCACGTCGAGTCCCGACAAATCCATGGGGTAATGCCCCATGGTTTGCACCGTGTCGCTGTGCAACAATGCATCATGCTGTCGACAAAGTCGACTCACGGCCTGCAAGTCAAGCATGACCCCCACTTCGTTGTTCGCATGCATGAGCGACACAAGCGTTTTCTTGGCAGACGACCCGAGGATGGCTTCCAAATCGGCCAAATCCACCTCGCCCGACTCGTGGTGCTTCACGTGAACGACCTCCACGTTGAATCCGGCACCAGCCATTTCAGAGGCTTTGATGACGGCGCTGTGCTCGGCCGCGGAGGTCACGATTCTCGTCACACCCAAGCATCTCACCGACGCCTGGATCGCATGGTTGTCGGCTTCGGTGCCCCCAGACGTGAAACAAATCGCACGGGCCGGGCAGTTCAAATGCTTGGCAATCGCTCGACGGCTGGTCTCCACCAACGCCTTGGCCTTGCGTCCGGCGGCATGCGTGCTGCTGGGGTTGCCATGCACCGTTTGGTACACCTCCATCATGGCCTGGGCCACTTCAGGCGCGACAGGCGTGGTGGCGGCGTTGTCGAGGTAGACGTGCATGTGGCAAAATTAAGCGATGGCCCCTGCCGAGTCGAGCTCGCGCTTCAAAGCGGCTTTGAATCGCTCAGCCAAGGCTTGCGCCTCCTGGTCGGTGCCAGCTTCTGAGTAAATGCGAATGATCGGTTCCGTGTTGCTTTTTCTCAGGTGAACCCACCCTTCTTCCAGGTCAAACTTCACGCCATCGATGTCGTTGACTTCGGCCTCTGGGGTCGCTGCTTTCAAGCGATCCAGCGCGGCGTCGACGTCCACGGGTGGCAACGCCAACTTGTCTTTGACCATGGCGAAATTCGGATAGGTGTCGCGCAGCTCCCGGCAGGACAAGCCTTGGCTGACGAGGTGGGTCAAAAACAGCCCCACACCGACCAACGCATCCCGACCACAGTGCGACGTGGGGTATATGACCCCACCGTTTCCTTCGCCGCCTATGACGGCACCGACCGATCGAATCTGCTTGACGACATTCACCTCGCCCACGGCCGCGGCGTGGTGGCTGCATCCGTGCCGGGCGCTCACTTCACGTAGGGCTCGGGTGCTGCTCAAGTTGCTCACCGTGGGTCCAGGCGTGTGCCTCAACACGTGGTCGGCCACCGCCACCAAGGTGTACTCTTCGCCGAAGAACGATCCATCCTCGCACACGAAACACAGACGATCGACGTCGGGATCCACGCTGATGCCAAGGTCGCATCCCTTTTTCACCACCGCGGCGGTCAAATCCGCGAGGTGCTGCGGCAATGGCTCGGGGTTGTGGGCGAAGTGGCCAGTCGGTTCGCAATGCACGGGAACCACAGACACGCCTAGGGCTTCGAGCAAGAGCGGCACAGCCACGCCACCGGAGGAATTGACGGCATCCACGGCCACCGTCAGGTTGGCCCGTCGGATGGCCTCGGCATCCACGAGGTCCAAGCCAAGCACATGTTCAACGTGCTTGCCAAGCCAGGAATCGTCGTAGGTGGTTTGGCCTGTCGCCTCCACGTCCGCGTAAGTCACCCCTGCTTCGGCATGAGCAAGGACCTGGTTCCCTTCATCCCCTGACAGGAATTCGCCTTGGGCATTCAGCAATTTGAGGGCGTTCCACTGCTTGGGGTTGTGCGACGCCGTCAAAATCAGCCCGCCCCATGCACCCAACCCTGGCACGGCAAGCTCCACCGTCGGGGTGGTGCTCAATCCGAGGTCGATCACGTCGATGCCCATGGCATTCAGCGTCCCGCACACCACGTCCCGGACCCACGGGCCAGAAATTCGGGCGTCGCGGCCGACAACCACAGTGGGCTTGGTTGTGGCCGGATCAGGCGCCCCTGACTCCAACACCCAGGCGCCATAACCGCTGGCAAATCTGACCACGTCTGCGGGACTGAGCCCCTCTCCGGCACGGCCACCGACCGTTCCCCGGATGCCTGAAATCGATGCAATCAACATGATGGCAAGGTAACGTCATCCCTCTCCCGCATGCTTTTGCGATTTTTCCACGACTCCTGTTCACAATCTGGGCGTTGGAGAGCCTTTTGTTCCGACATTTGCGGTGTACTTTGGAAGGGAATGCACGAAGAAGGACGTCCACACCAAGAAGAAGACCAAATCCTGGCGCTGGCCAAGGCGTTTGAGTCCATGCTCGCCGCTGGTGAGTCGCGCTTCTTTGACCACGACGACCTCGAGGCCCTGATCGAGCACTACCTCGAGCGAGGTTCCATCGCCAAGGCCCAGCACGTGCACCGCTACGCAAGTGGGTTGTTCCCGGAAAGCCTGTCGTTGCAATTGAGGGAAGCCCAAATTTTGGCGAGCAACGGAAAGCACGTTCAAGCCATCCCCCGGCTGAAAAACCTGCTGTCTTTCGAGCCCCAAAACGAAGAGATTCACCTCACCCTGGCGAACATCTACAGCCAGATGCACGAGCACAAGCTCGCGCTTCAGCATTTTCACGCACTGCTTCGATTCGCGGACCCCGATTTGCGGAAGGACCTGC
Source organism: uncultured Comamonadaceae bacterium (assembly GCA_964552305.1). GTDB lineage: Bacteria > Bacteroidota > Bacteroidia > Flavobacteriales_D > Sanyastnellaceae > UBA11663. The sequence goes on along the minus strand of CAZKGY010000008.1, from coordinate 5,817 downwards.
ACATCGACATTGCCTTGGAGCACGAGAACCTCGGCGAGTGGAAGCAGGCCATTCGGGTGTTGCTCGAAGCATTGAAAGAAGATCCGAGCAACGAGACGGCCTTGTACGAGCTCGCCTTCTGCTTTGACAAGGAAGGGCGCATCCAAGAGGCAGCGACCTTTTACACGAAGTACCTGGATGACCATCCTTACAGCTTCGCGGCTTGGTACAACCTTGGCAACGCCCACCAACGCATGGGCAAATACAAGGAAGCCGTGGACGCCTACGACTTCGCGATTGCCATCGAAGACAGCTTCGCACCCGCCTACCACCAAAAAGCCGAAGCTCTCACCGCCATGGAACGGTTTGGGGATGCCCTGGACGTGCACCGCGAGACGTTGCTGATCGATGCGCCTCAACCCAGCACCTTTTGCAACATGGGCGAATGCCTGGAGCACTTGGGTGACTTGGACGAAGCGCAGCAGTACTACCGACAATGCCTTGAATTGGACCCCAACTTCCTGGAAGCCCATGTCGGCTTGGGGGTGTTGGCCGACTTGCGTGGCGAACACGACGTGGCGCTCGAGCACCTCGCCGAAGCCCTGCTGTTGAGCCCCTACCAAGAAGACACCTTGCTGATGATGTCGGCCGTGTTGAAAAAGATGGGGCGACACGAGGAAGCGGACGTGTGTTTGGTCCAAATCCTGGAACGAAATCCGAAAAACACCGAGGCTTGGGAAGAACGCGTGGACAACATGCAAATGCTCGAAGCCCACGAACAAGCCCTTCAGTTGCTCGACAATGCCTTCGAGCACGTCCCACCCACATCCAGCGTGTTGGGTTACAAGCAATTCGTCAGCCTGTTCGCGTTGCGACACGACGGGGAAGCCCTTCGGCTCCTCGACACGTTGTTGCTCGCGGATTTTGCCGGCATGAACCGGTTGCTTGAAACCTACCCGGGCTTGCTGGATGACCCGCGCATCGCCAGCAGATACGAGCGCTTCAAACCCTAAACATGGACCAACACCTTTCACACCTTCCGGAGCGAACCACCAAGCCCCGGGAATCTGGCCTGACCATGGTCATGGACAAAGGGCTCAGCCTTCGACAGGCCGAGGACCTGCTGGAAACGTGTGCCGACAAAATTGACCTTCTCAAGCTGGGATTTGGCACGTCCATCGTCACCCCCAACGTGAAGGACAAAATCAAGCTGTACCAAGACGCCGGTTTGACGGTTTACCCTGGTGGCACGCTGTTCGAGGCGTTCTTCGTAAGGAAGCAACTCGATGGCTTTTTGAAGTTTGTCGACCATTTGGGGCTGGATTGCGTCGAAGTCAGCGACGGATCCATGATCATTTCCGAAGACGACAAATGCGAGATGATCCACCGTTTGGCCAAATCCTTCAAGGTGTTGAGCGAAGTGGGATCCAAAGAGGCAGGCATCCTCATCTCCCCCAACAAGTGGACGACGATGATGCAACAAGAACTTGCCGCAGGGAGCTGGAAGGTCATCGCCGAAGCCCGCGAGAGCGGAAACGTCGGCATTTACCGCCCCAACGGCACCGCCCACACCGCACTTGTGCGACGCATTTTGGCCAAGGTGGCCCTCGAAGACATTCTTTGGGAAGCGCCTCAAAAGCCGCAACAGGTTTGGTTCTTGAAACAGTTCGGGGCGAACGTGAACCTCGGCAACATTGGTCCGCATGACGTCATTCCCTTGGAGTGCTTGCGTCTCGGACTGCGTGGGGACACGTTCTTCGACCACCTGCCTGAAGCCATGGCTGAAGGTGTGCGACAAATTCCCGACGACGAACCCGTCGCCAACGACTGACGCCATGAACACAATCACGGTCCAAGAACTGCAAGGCTTGCGCGACCAGGGCGTCAAGCACCAACTCATCGACGTCCGCGAACCTTACGAAGTCGAAGTGAGCAACTTGGGGGGGCTTCACATCCCCATGGCCGACTTGAAGTCGCGCATCGACGACATCCGCACCGACGTGCCCGTGGTGATTCACTGCCGCTCTGGGGCTCGCTCCGCCGCCGTCACCCATGCGTTGAGCCAGCAACTGGGGTTTGACAACGTCCACAACCTCGAAGGGGGCATCCGCGCTTGGGCGGATCAAATTGACCCGAGCATGGACGTGGCATGAAGTGGCCTTGGGCTGTCACCGCCAAGGGATTTGCCATGGGCATGGCGGACCTCGTGCCTGGGGTCAGCGGGGGCACAGTCGCCCTGATTGCAGGCATCTACGACACCCTTCTTGACGCCCTGTCAGCCGTTTCAGGTTCCGGACTTGCGCACGTAAGGAAAGGCCAATGGCTCGATGCCTGGCATGCCGTCAATGGACGGTTTCTCTTGGCACTGGGTGCTGGAATTGTGCTGGCCATCTTGACCCTTGCCTCCCCGCTTCATTGGCTGATGGCCACGCATCCCACCCTGCTGAGGGCATTTTTCTTTGGGCTCGTGGCTGCCTCGGCTCCTTTGGTGGCCAAGCAACTCGACGAATGGAAGCTGGATTCGTGGGTTTGGGCGTCCATCGGCTGCGCGGTGGCAGGCTTCGTCACGTCGTTGCCCCCAATGGTGCAGTCCGACCACGACTTGTTTTTTGTGGCCGCTGGCATGGTGGCGATTTGCGCCATGCTTCTGCCCGGCATTTCAGGCAGCTTTCTGCTGCTCATCCTCGGCGCCTACGCCCCAATTTTGGAAGCGATCAAAACCTTCGACCTCACCCGAATTGCCGCGTTCGGCTCTGGTGCCCTGCTGGGGTTGGTGGGGTTCAGCCGCGGGCTCTCCTGGCTGCTTCGCACCCACCGACGACCGACCATGGCCACCTTGGCGGGATTCTTGGTGGGGTCGCTGCAGGCGCTGTGGCCTTGGAAAAAAGCCACCCAGCCCTTGTACACCCACCGCGATGGCCGGGTGGAGTGGTTGATGGTGAACGTCGCTCCTGAGGGGCCTTGGCTGGTTGCTGCGAGCGTCGCCTTGGCAGGTGCAGGAGTGGTTTGGGGACTTCACGTGTTGGGGCGTCAAACCAACGCATCCTCATGAGGCGGTTCGGGTTGTTGGGACACCCTGTGGGCCATTCCAAGAGCCCTGAGTTGTTCCATGCCCAGGCGCTTGCCCGCGGCGTGGCAGACGTGCGCTACGACCTGTTTGACCTGGCAGACATCGACGAGTTTCCCGCATTCATCAAACGACACCCTGACGTCCTCGGGTTGAACGTCACCGTCCCCCACAAACAGTCGATTCTTCCCCACCTGTGCGCCCTTTCTGAATCGGCGGAAGCGATCGGGGCGGTGAACGTTCTGGAACGCGTCGACGCTGGGTGGAAAGGCCACAACACCGACGCGTGGGGGTTCCAACGGTCCGTGCAACCCTTCCTGACCAAACACCACGAACGGGCGCTTGTGTTGGGGACAGGCGGAAGCGCCGCCGCCGTGGCTTGGGTGCTTTCCAACTTGGGGATTGACGTGGTGTTTGTAAGCCGTCGGCCCCAGTCGGGTTGGCTGGGTGCCGGAAAGCATCCCGTCATTGCGTACGAGGACCTGAGTCCATTGACCTTGCGCCACCACTGCTTGGTGGTTCATTGCACGCCGTTGGGCATGGCGCCAAACGTCGATGGCTTGCCTGACCTTCCCTTCGATGGCCTTGGGTCCAACCACTTGGTCGTGGACCTGGTCTACAACCCGTCCACCACGGCCCTGATGGCCCAGGCCCAAGCCGCCGGCGCCATGACACTCGGGGGTGCGGACATGCTGAGGCTGCAAGCAGAACGGTCGTGGGCAATTTGGGGGGCATTTGATGCGCCGACCCAAGGGTGAGGGCTATTTTTGACCAGGCGCTCACCCATGCACAAATCCCTTCCTCCCACCGAACAACCTGGTCCCGTTGAGGACCTGCATTTGATGACGGCTTCCCAATTGGTGAAGGCCATGCACGAGGTCGACCACGCCGTCCAACCGGCGGTGGAAGCAGCCATTCCTGCGCTCAGTGAATTGATCGACGCCCTTGTTCCCAGGATGCAGCAAGGGGGACGGTTGTTTTACCTCGGCGCAGGCACGAGTGGACGGTTGGGTGTGGTGGACGCCAGCGAGTGTCCCCCCACCTTTGGGGTGGACCACGGGCGCGTGGTGGGCCTCATGGCAGGAGGAGATTCGGCGATTCGACGCGCCGTGGAAGGCGCCGAAGACGACCCCAAGCAAGGTTGGCTCGACTTGACATCGCACGACGTGCAAGCGATCGATGCAGTGGTGGGAATCGCCGCGAGCGGCAGGACCCCCTACGTCGTGGAGGCCTTGAAGGAAGCCCGTGCCCATGGGCTGTTGACAGGGTGCATCACATGCAACCCCGACAGCGCCGTGACGAGGGCTTGCGACCACCCCGTCGTGGCGGTCACAGGGCCGGAATTTGTCACGGGATCCACCCGGATGAAGGCTGGCACTGCAACGAAGTTGCTCCTCAACCGATTGACCACGGCCACCATGGTTTTGCTCGGACACGTCCAAGGCAACCGCATGGTGGACATGCAACTCTCGAACGACAAATTGGTGGAACGTGGCGCCAGAATGGTCTCTGATGCCACGGGGTTGAACTTCCAGAAGGCCGAGGCCCTTCTGTTGAAGCACGGCAGCGTTCGCGCCGCCACCATCGCCCACCAACGAGAGAACATGCCCTGATGCACGCCTTGGAACCCTACTACGCTTGGCGCAACCACTACGTCGCCAGCGACGATCCGCAAAGCCCCTTCTACGGCAAGGTTTACAACGAGTTTGCCTTCCACATGAAGGTGTACGACCACTTCATTCACCCACAATGGGATGAATTTGGAAGCCAAACCCTGTACACCAAGGTGTTGTTTGCGGACTACGACGAAGGGTTTGCCGTGCTCGAATTCATCGGGGAGTGGAACGACTGCTTGTTCAACGACATCATGCTGCTCAAACGCGAGGTCATCGACGCTTTGCTCGCGGCGGGCATCCACAAATTCATCCTCATCGGCGAAAACGTCTTGAACTTTCACCACAGCGACGATGCCTATTACGAGGAGTGGTTCGACGAAGTGGTGGACCAAGACGGATGGATTGCCTTGCTCAACTTCCGCGAGCACGTTTTGGCGGACATGCAAGGCATCGACTTGGATTCCTACTTCGTCTTGGGCGGCGAATTGAACGAACTGGGCTGGCGAACGTTCACCCCTGGCCAGCTGTTCCAGCGAATCGACGACTGCGTGGAACAGCGTTGGGGGTTGCTTCACTGAGCCATTTGGGCCAACCACGCGGCCCACGCCTCGCGGTCGGAACCAAAAAAGAACTCCGACGGTTCAAGGCCTTCCACCGGACGCCACCCCAAGGCTTGATGCATCAGGGGGACCCGCTTGCCAAACACGTCTTCCAGAACGCCGTCGTCGTCAAACCTCGGCTCATCCAAAAGCCTTGCCGCATAATGTACGGCCATCACCTGATGGGTGTCGTCGAAGGAACTGACGTAGGCATGCTCGCTGATGTGGCAAAGGCGGTCAATCGCCACGGGCTGCCCGAGTTCTTCCAAGGCCTCGCGTCGCAAGCATGCGGCAGGTCCTTCCCCCCACTCCAGGCCGCCCCCGGGAAACTTCATGACGCCACCCAACTTCGGGAGCCGTGCGTATGACACCAACACCTCCGGGCCCGACATTCCTTCGCGGATCACCACCATGTAGACCCGGACGTTGATTTTGCCTTGCGGATGGTGCGAACGAACCGCCTTCAACATTTCTCGCTTGCCCGGTGGACCTGGACGTCGTTCCACCGCAAAACCCGCCGACAATCCGAGCAGGATGGCGGCTGCCACGCCCCCGG